>CAKUMP010000020.1 GCA_934667795.1 uncultured Chthoniobacterales bacterium
GAGTTACGGCTCCGACCTGGATATCGTTTTCATTGGCGACTCCCTCCAGGGGGCAGATGTTTTTATCAAAACCATGAACTCGATGACGACCGAAGGGATCATTTTCCCGGTCGATACCCGCCTCCGTCCGGAAGGGCAATCCGGAATTCTGGTGATCCCGTTTGATGCTTACCTCCAGTATTTTAACCAGCGCGCACAGTTCTGGGAGGCACAGTCACTCACAAAAGCCCGCGCACTCTCCGGTCCACATCAGGAGGAATTTCTCCCGCAAATCCAGGAAATCTGGAGAAATTTCAGTTCCTCTTGCGATGTGATGCATGAGGTTCATTCGATGCACAACCGTATTGTGACGCAACGTTCTACCGGCGATGATCTCCGCGATTTCAAAACCGGACGCGGTGGCTTGATGGAAGTGGAATTCCTCGCCCAGGCACTCCAGATGCGCGCAGGAATCTGGGAAAACAACACAACGCTCGCACTCACCAAACTCCGCGACGCCGGTGACCTGACCGCGGATCAATGCGAAACCCTCACCCAGGGATATCGCAAGCTTCGTACGACCGAATCCATCCTCCGCCGCCGCGAAATCACCGGTGTCTCTTCCCTCCCCACCGACGAAGCCTCTCAATCCCATCTCGCACAACGTCTCAATTTCCCTTCCCTCCAGGCATTTCTCGACGATTTCGCCCAACTCCGCGCCTCTCTTCACAAAATCTATCAATCGATTTTCAACCTTTAAGAACCATCCCCTGAAATACCATTAAACATTCTTTCTCATGCCTCTTCTTCATTGCTCCATGCGTTCCACCGCGCTCCGTAAATCGATCCAGTTCAATATCATCACCCCGCAAATGCCGCCGACCAATCCCCCTGCGGACAACAAATTCCCTGTCCTTTACCTCCTCCACGGCTGGGCAGATGATTACTCCGCGTGGCTCCGACGTACTTCCCTTGAACGTTATGTCGAAAACTCCAATCTTTTCGTCGTCATGCCCGATGCCGGCCCCAGTTTTTATCAGGACATGGATTGCGGGTTCCATTACTGGACATTTCTGACTTCCGAACTGCCAGCATTCTGTCAGTCCCTTTTCCCGATTTCGACCCGACGGGAAGACACCTTTGCGGCCGGGCTTTCCATGGGCGGTTATGGCGCCATGCGTCTTGGACTCACCTTTCCCGAACGTTTTGCCGCAATCGGAAGTTTTTCCGGTGCTCTCAACATTTCCCGACTCATTGACAAACAACTTCTCGAAGAACACCCAAGACTCCCCCGTATGCGCGCCATCTTCGGTCAATCTTTCGAACATCTCACCTCACAAACCGACCTTTTCAAACTCCTCCCACTTACCCTCCAGTCCCATTCCCCGGAAGAACTCCCCAGGTTCTATATGGACTGTGGAACCGAGGACGGCCTCCTTCAGGACAATATCGATTTCTCCCAACTCGCACAATCTCTCGACCTCTCCCTCCCCCTCCAAACCCCTCCCGGCGCCCACTCCTGGGCCTTCTGGGACAAATCTATCCGGAATTTCCTCCAATTTATTCATTTTCCTCCCAATCTCACTTGACATCCCCCCGCTTTTCTGCTTCATTCATGGTTCACTTTTCGACTTATTAGAAAATTCCTGAGTAGCTCAGTGGTAGAGCGATCGGCTGTTAACCGATTGGTCGTAGGTTCGAATCCTACCTCAGGAGCCAATGCTTTTGGCATTGGCGGATGAGGGAGGATGAGAACCGTGGTTCGACTGCCCTCCGCGCGCAGCGCGTCTTTCCAAGCGAAGCCTCTTTTGCAGAGCCCCGCTCAAGCGGGGATAATCCTACCTCAGGAGCCATTTTTTTGTAGTGCCTTGTTCGTCTTTTCATCGGGACAAAGTGAATTTCCATCCGACGGTCAAGAGCTTCTGCTACCCGATTAAGCATTGCCAGTGAATGACCTTTATACTCCGCATTTTCAATGCGACAGATCGCCGAAGCTGTAGTCCCGATCTTTTTTGCCAACTGTAACTGTGACAATCCAGCCTTCACACGCAGATCACGAATTTTTCGCGCCACGGCATCATCCACCCTCGCTCGTTCAAGCTCCTCGATCATCTCCGGGTTCTTTCGAGAGCGTCTGTAGTGGATTTCTTTTTACTTTTTAAAATCAACCAAATTATTAAAGGGACTCTTTTTGAAACATCCACTGCCAGGCAGATGAAACATGGATAGGTTCAGGAACGGAAGGAAATGGCAGCCGTGACTCCAAGGTTAGAATGATTTGTCTTGCACGGGGATACTCCTCTCCTGCCGCCTGAAGTGATCGCACCTCACGATTCCGGGTATTCGAATCATCAATAGATGTAGAAACCTGAATTAACTCCTCAGTGTCATCAGGATAGCGAGCAAGAAAATCTACCTCGAAATCACCATTGACAGTTTTGACATAAGCAATTTCCGCGCGACGACGTTGCAATTCCGTAAATACGACAGATTCCAATGCATGCCCTGTATTTGCTTTGCCACTGCGATCGAAGACAGGAATCAGGGCGGGGTCAGCCGGATACACTTTGCGAGGATTTACCTGACGACGTTTTTCAGAATCAGAAGCAATTGGAACGGTTTGAAGTAAGAATGCATCTTCCAGGTGCGCAAGAAACTCATAAAGATTTTCTCGAGAAACCGGAATTCCTTGTGACTTCAAATCGGCGAAAAATTTAGTCACTGAAAACAGTCCAGCAGGACTGCTGAGAAGTCGACGTACCAACCATCGAAGTGCGGTAACATTCGCGATCCGGTAACGTTCAATCACATCACGTAAAAGGAGGATATCGATATAATTTTGAAGAAGTTGGCGACGATCAATGGCCCCCAATTCTTGGGCTTCCGGGAAGCCTCCTATTTCAAGATAACGAGTAAAGTGATAATCCAAAGCCGCAGCTTTCTTCGCTGTAAGCAACAATGGATCCGTCGGCACATCATGGCCGTGATGCTGTAAGAATTCAGTGAAACTAAATGGATGTATAATAATTTCCCATGCGCGCCCTCGCATTGAGGTCGCTATCTCGCGACTTAAAAGTTTCGCTGAGGAACCTGAAAGGAAAATTTCATATCTGGGTGTATCCAAGAGTCTTCTTACAAAGGTTTCCCAATTAGACACCAGTTGAATTTCATCAAGAAAAAATGTAACGGGTTCAGATGCAGGTTCAGGAAACATTCTAAGGTGTGTGTCTGGAATCATGTGAAGATTCGCAGCCGAAAGTTCAGCAAGACGTTCATCCTCAAAATTAAAATAAATTAAACGATTACTGCTGCGCCCCTGGGCAAGAAGGTCGGCTCGACATTGGTGCAGGAAACTAGTCTTACCTGCTCGCCGCATGCCAATCACACTAAAAGCCTTACCTTTGATTGTCGGTAGTGCTAAATCACGTCGCGTCAATGTTAATGGAGGCGTTTCCACCGCAATCGCAATTTTCTCCCGAATGATTTCTGCAAATTGGACTCCCATAAAGTCTAATATAACCAGAATTTAGTCTTTCAAAAAGAATAAAATTATATTATTCCAAATAAAATAGGCAAAACGCGGAAGAACGCGGAAAGTTAAGAATAGAAAACCTTCCGCGCTTTTCCGCGAGTTCAGCGGCTAATCCAGAAGTTCTTCTTCTTTTCAAGCAGATGCTTAATTTGAAATGAAAGATGTGGGTAACGGGTAGAACATGTTACCGCACTCCTAAGTTTTTTATTTTGCATAGACAAATTTTTCGGGCTCCAGTTACTGTTCTCAATCCCAGCGTTAAGCGCAAAGAAAGCCGCCTTTTCCTATCCCGAAGTCCAGGCAGGCGAGACGGGGTGTAATAAGTTTTGGCGCCAGCTCTTTTTTCAATGCATAATGTCCAAAGAAAGTCGGACACGCGCTATCATAGGGCTGAATGTCGGGAAGTCCGATCGGTGCGCTTTCCGGTACCTCTTCTGTTTCCGGAAAAATGGCCTCCCGACAAGTCAGTCCTGCCAAAGGAACCCACCATTTCACCCGGAAATCATTGCGCACCCTTCCATCCGCAGTCTGATGCTGAAACCCTTCGGGAAGATTGGCTTCCGGCCCGTTGAGCAGACGACTGATGGTTTCATAATCCGCTGTGCCTGTCCGGCTAAAACGCTCCAGTATTTTCCCTCGCAACGGACCACAGGCAGTCATTTTTTGAATACTATCCCGATCCCAGCAAGCGTGCACCGCACGTAATCCCGGAAGCTCCAGGAACAATGGAAGTGTGGCAAACCAGTCCAACCACTCCGTCATTTCCCGGCCATCGCAAAGTTGCAGCAATGTTTCCTTGTGTTGTTTCACATTCTTGTCTGTGTGAGGACGCAGGAAATTCCCCTGTGCATCATGCGCATGAAAACGCAAGACGTTCACCTCATGATTCCCAAGAATTGCCAGGGCATGATTCGCGTCTGTCATTCCACGAACAATTTCCAGCGTGCGCCGGATCGCTGGTCCACGGTCAATATAATCTCCCAGGAAAATCACCTTCCGTTTGTCCGGGTGTTGATACACACCACCTTTTTCGCGGTAGCCGAGTGCTGTCAGAAGTTGCTCCAACTGGCTGGCGTACCCGTGTATGTCGCCAATAATATCATAGGTCTGCATAATCACCCTACTTTCAAGAAATTCCATTTTTCTGTATTATTTTCGTTTTTCATATAGGAAAACTCTACAATGACATAAAAAATTTGTCATTGTTGCATATTGTATATATACTGACTCTATAGTCATGTATCGTACTCTGCTTTCACAATCCGGATTTTCGATGGATCGCCTGGCCACGCTCTGTGAGTTAGCGGATTCCGGTTCCTTCTCCAAAGCCTCGAAGGGGGACATCAACACCGCCTCCCTCATGAGCCGTCAAATACGTGAACTGGAATCCTTCTTTGGCATTGAACTGGTGCGACGCAGAGGACGCGGAGTGGAGTTAACGGATGCAGGACTCGAACTGGCAATCATTGGGAGGGAAAATTTCAAAGGCATCGCCGATTTTGCCGCACGCTGTCAGAAAAAGGAATGGACCGTACGGATGGTGGCATCCAACAGCGTCGCTCAATGGCTTCTGCTGCCACGCATGGAATCCGTTATTAAACACTTTCCTGAAGTGCGTTTTGAGATCCATCACCAGCAAACCCGGCAAATAGTCAGCATGACACGGGAAGGCGCATATGATCTGGCATTTGTCCGTCAGGATGCACTTTTACCGACCATGGAAAGTGCATCCCTTGGAGAAGTTCGACATGCTCTCTTTATCCCAAAATCTCTTTGCAAAAGTGCGCCAAAATCCGCAGCAAAAGCGCTGGCAACCCTCCCGATGGCGCTTCCCATCGGGGGAAAACGTCGGGAGAACATAGACCAGCTTGCCGCATCAGCAGGTGGTTCACCTAAAGTTGCTGTCGCATGCTCCTCCTACATGCAGGTCGCGCAACTTGTTCAAAGTGGCATATGTGCAGGCGTACTGCCGGAAACTGCTGCCCTCTCCAAAAAAGTAGTCCACCGACTTCCACTGGACGACAAATACACACTCTGTCTTGCCTGGACCACAAGGAACTCAGCCACTCGCCCACGCCTTGTAGAATTGATTTCGGTATTACGCGAGATACTTCAAATTGTTGGCTGCCAGCGAGGCTGAAACTCGAAAAATTCTTTGACGGCATCAAAAGGACATAGCCTCCTTCATCCACTCCCAAATGCAAGCGCATTATTGGGAAGATGATACGGTTGAATATGAGGTGAAGATCAGCAAGAGTGATGTCTAATATTTGTGGGTAACGGGCAGGACGTGCGTGTCGCCGCACTCCAAAAAATTTCTGGGTATTTCGTATCGTTTGTGTAAGCTGTGATTTATATGTTTATCAATCATATTCACCTGATGCCGCATGAGGTTCGTGAGGATGCGACGCTGGAACATTTTCTTTCTGTTGTTCCGCCTGTGCTTGAAAAAATGGGACTGACTTTTGAGGGCGGTGTCTGTTTTGCTCCGTTCAGCTATCAGATGCCTGACAAGGACCCGAATGTCTGGTTAAAGGAAACGATTGCCCCCTACGAGAACCTTATTGGTTATGGAACCCTGGATCCTTCCCGTCCGGCAGTTCCGCAGGTTCAACAAATTGCGGAACTCGGGTTTCGTGGAATCAAACTGCATTCCCCTGCACAAAAATTTGCGTTTTTCGGCGAATGGGCGAGAGAAATTTATTCGGCCATGGAAGAGCACAATCTTATTGCAGACTTCCATCTGGGCGTCCATTGGCATCGTCTAAAAGATTATGATCCTCTACTCTGCGACGAAATTGCCTGGCATCATCCTCGATTGCGGATGGTATTTGAACATGTCGGCGGCTGGCATTATTATCGACAAGTCCTGGCGGTCATTATCAACAACCAGTTGCGCGGAAATCATCTGTACGCCGGTATTGCAAGTGTCCTGGAGCGTGAACATCAACGTTACTGGTGGCTCGGCCCCGAAGGTCTGAACGATTGCCGCTGGCAAATCGGTCCCGACCTCCTGATCTACGGACTGGACTTCCCTTACAACCAGGCAACCCAGCTCGAACACGATCTCACCCAGATCCTGGCACTTGACTGGCCCCAACAGGATATCGACGCTCTCCTCGGTGAAAACCTGAAACGCCTCCTCGATCTCACCTCCGGACACGCCCGCATCGTCGGCGGAGATCCTAATAAAAATCCCAATAAATAAAAAAACTTCCTTAAAAAAAAATGCTTGCACATCTTATAATCTATCGATAGATTATAAGATGTATGACCAAGCCATTAAAAACGTCCCGTCCGATTCGCATGCGAGATATTGCGGAGATGGCGGGGGTACATATTACGGCTGTTTCTGCGGTGCTGTCACCTCGTCCTGCTACCCGGACGCGAGTGAGTGAGGAGACCAGAGAGCGTATTCTGGATTTAGCGAAACGGCTGAATTATCGTCCACATTTTCATGCGCAGATCATGCGGAAACGGAAGACCGGGTTAATTGCCGTAATTGGATTTAACAATTCGGAAATCAGTTCGAGAAGGACGGGAGATGCGGCCTATGCGGTGCGCAGTCGAGGATACCAAGCCATGATCACGAACATTTTCTGGCATCACAAGAGTGGTGAAGGGATCGGAGCGCGTGAGGTGGTGAATTCCGTGCTGGACGCCAAAGTGGAAGGGGTGATTCTGGTCATGCCGACCGCGGGGCTTGACCCTGCCTATGTACATGAAATTCAGGATGCGGGGATTCCCTGTGTTGCGTTTGACGGCATGTATTTTCCCGGAGTTTCCCAAGTGCGTGTGGATGCTGCCATGGGAGCAGAAATGCTGACGCGTCATTTATTGCAACTCGGACATAAACGCTTTATGCTCATCAGTTCATGGGGAACAGAAAGCAGAGATGCCAATGGCAACTGGCCGTTGCTCGAACGAATCGAAGGGTTCAGTGGAGCCATTCAGCAGGCGGGTGGTGTAGTGGTCGATGGTATGGATCTTTTAAAAAATCTTCCGGCGTCCGACATGCCGGTGGGGGCGACGGTTATTAGCGAGCCTATCAACTGGCGCCATCAGAGCGATGACCGGGCGGGCTATGATGCAGTGAAACGGATTTTGCGTACGAGAGAACGTCCGGATGTGCTATTTTGCGGGAACGACCATTACGCACTTGGGGCGTTGCGTGCTTGTTTTGAAGAAAACATTCGCGTCCCTGAGCAAATGGCAGTGACAGGATTTGCAGGCGAAAAGTACACGGAATTTCTGACGCCTTCGTTAACTACCGTGGACACCCTTGGTGTGGCTGCAAGCGAAGCTGCTTTGGATATGCTTGTGGAAATGATTAATGGTAAACGTCCTGCGCGTGAAGGGATTATCGTAAAAATGCCATGCCAACTCATTGTCCGCGAATCCTGTGGCTCAACACCTGACAAAATTTCTCTTGAAACATCCAATCCTACTGTTTCTTCTCATGCCCCCCCTAAAAAATAAATCAGCTTTTACACTTCTTGAACTTCTGGTGGTTATTGGGTTAGTCGCCATTCTTGCGGCGCTGTTATTCACAGGCATTTTAAACATGCGCGACCGGGCAAAGGAAGCGCAATGCGTTGCTAACCTGCGACAGCTCGGCCAGGCAAGTCTCTCGTTTATAGCGGAAAACAATGGGCAACTTTTTCCCAGCATGTTCTGGTATAATGCTTCGACGCATCCCACAGACCGCGGCATGCGCGATTACACAGGCATGATCGACCTTCCGCCCATCGATAATCAAAAACCCACCGTTTTCACCTGTCCTTCCCTGCAAGATAAATTTGTTCTGCAAGGTGCAGACCGCATGCAAAGAACCTACAGCCTGAATTTTTATGCACATGCTGTAAACGTACGAAAACGCAACGATCCTGATCCGTCCGTCCGTAGCGCACTGCAATTCCCCGGTGTCCTGTTGAATATCGCATACCCTTCCAAAATGTGGATGATCGCTGACGGGCATTGCCTACCGTCAACAGCCAATTTTGGTACTTATATCACGCCGGATGACAGCGGTATCAGTCGCACATTTTCACCTCACAAAGGCAGGCAAAACGCCGTATTCTTCGATGGACATGTTGCTAAAATGAACATAGAACTTTTCAAAAATTCAAGCACCCCGCAAAATAAAATCGAATATGATGCGTTTTGGGGAACACTGGTGAAATAGTTTTGTATGCCCTATACGTCGTATAGGGACCCCAAACAAATTTTGAGTGAAGCCAGATTGCGACGTTTCGAGCCTCCCTCTACGGCCGCACTTTCATAGCAGGTAATCAGAAACCGATTCTGGTAAAACAACAGGCTGAAATAGCAATAGTTCCGTGACTCATCCTCCAGATTGTCCAAATGACGCCAGGTTCGACCCTCATCATTAGAGAGAGCAATCGACAACGGCGTGCGCCATTGAAATTTCGTTGTTCCCCAGGGAACGTCTCCACGGTCATTGTAGAGCATGACAAGCCACTCGCTCCCTGGCAGGCGTTTAATGGTCTGCGGCCCGCAGCATACATGAAACCCCTCAATAACATCACAGTCCCTCCATGTGCTTTCCGGGGTATCGGCAAAACACCGGTAAGTGCCATACAAAGAACGCATGAACATCATCAGTTGCCCGTTGTCGACTTCAACCACCCCCGGCTCTTGAAACAACCCCAGTCGGTGTTCCAGAATTTCCTGTTCCATTTCGCCAAACGCCTCTTTTTCCCAATGCAACGGCATTCGAAAAAGTGCTGGGGTATGACGAATCCGATGGGGCGAACGTGTCCATGTTTTTCCCGCATCCCTGGAAAAAAAGACACCACACTCCGCATTCCATGCCGGGTTGAAACGCCCTTTTACATCGTCATTTTCAAATTTGCCATGACATGCGTACGGCAAAACCAACGCTCCATCCATTAATTGGATGAGTCGATCATTATTTACCACGAAATACTCCGTTTCATCAGTAACCGGGGAAGGCGTCGCCCAGGTCTTTCCTTCGTCCTCGGAATATGTCCACATCGGGACAAGATATTCCGTACTCCATTTCGTACAGAAGATACAGCCAATCCTGCCATCCTGTAGCCGAAGGAGAGAAACACTCATGTTATTTAGCGCACCCGCAGGAGCAGAAAAGAGTGTCTCCCTTTCAGACCAGGTCACCCCCCCATCCGTGGAAATACGCTGCACGATACAGGCTGCGGAAGCATCCTTATTACCATGGTAAAAATGGCTATAAAGCAAAAGTAAATTCCCATTTCTGAGTTCAACCACCGAACCTTCCCCATCCCGCCCATCATTCTCGCGATGATCCTCTACCAGATAAGAGCGTGCATTTCTGAAAGGATTTTCCATAAATTACTTTATGGCATTGAAATTTCAGAGTCAACCAGCTCCTGTTCGAACCAGTTGAATGCGGCCTGTTGCATAGTGCGATCGCAACGATGTCCACCCTCGTAAAAAAGACTACCAAAGCGTCCCGAGGCTCCGGCTTTTTCCCAGATTTTACGCAGATTCAAATGTGCCTGAACCGCGCCGGAAGGTTGCATGTGTCGGTCATGATATGCGGAAATGGCAAGCAGCGAACGCGGACAGGCAAGCGCGACAATGTCGCACAAATCCATTTTGTCGTGAAGCCCAGGCAGTAGAGTGAACGCTCCCATTGCTCCGCCGATGTTGAAGCCCGCGATTCCGGCAAGTGTCGATTGCCAGCAGACACTTACCGCGGCCTTTATGCGTGTGTCGATCGCCGCCAGATAATGCGTACGATACGCCCCGAATGAAAACCCGATACACCCGATGCGCTCCGTATCCACATCCTCGCGAGAACATAAAAAATCCAGTGTCAGGAGATCATCCTGCGCGATCATTCCGGCCCAGGTGGTTCCTGTAAGGAATGTTCCGCGCATGGCACTGTACTCTTTTTCGATGATTTGACGCGTTGTCACTCGCGCTTGTTCGCTGGAAAATTTCATGCGTTGTGCGAGAAAGTCACCGCAGGGCAAATTCCAGTCCACGACACGTTCTCCAAAGCCAAGTGCATCAATCGCGATGACGAGATAGCCACGCTGGACAAGTGCCTCGGCCAGTGGAGTTCCTTCGTAACTCATGCGACGTGCCTCACTCAGATACAACGGCTCGTCCGGTACTTGCAGCATTTTTTCACGTCCGAATATTCTCATGCCACTCATATCGTGCAGGGCAATCACAGCAGGATATTTCACTTGCTCACGACGTGGTTTTAATACCGTTGCCGGAATCTTTTGTCCGATAGATGTCTGTAAAATCCATTCCTCTCGTGTAAATAAGTCATTGCACACAAAATCACGTTGTATAGCCGATATAATGGTGGCTTCGTGCGGTCGGTGCATTGCATCTTCAAATGCATTCAATGCTTCCTTTCGCCATGCGTTCACACAGGAAAATTTCTGTTGTAAAAAACTGAGTGGATATGTGTATTTTGCTACGCGATCGCGAAAAAAAACATCCAATGATCCAAGCTCATTTTCATACTCATGTGATTCATTGAAATACGCTGTTAACTCCGTTTCGGGAGTTTGAAAAGAAATGGTCGTTTCCATGATATTTTATTTTTCTGCAGAAGAAATTTCGGATGACAAGATACTGTTTTCATCTAGTCCCGCTTTGTTGAGCGCAGCCATGACAACAGGAAGCACGCGATAAGTGTAAATGATCGTACGAACAGACGGGCCCGGTCTTCTGATTTGTCGTGAACGTTGCGCCAGTGTTTCAAAATCGAGTGTGGCGACATTTTCGTTCAGATCAGAGTGATGCTGAAAATAATCTGGCTCTGCGGTATCATAAATCGGAGATTTCATCAAGCGAAGCAGTGCATCCAGAAAGCGTTGTTCGCCACTATGCAGATAAGCGATTGCTAGTGTGCGAAGCCCCCAGTTCTGCAATGCCTGGGTGTGTTCCGGAGAGGACAACATGTTGTCCGTTGCCTCGATAAAATGCTGTTGCCATTTTGGATCTCCGGTAAGCTGCCAGAGGAGATCGACGCCTGTTTCCGTACCAACAGTTCGCCAGGTCGGATTATCGAGTGCACTGATCTTCCCGCTACCTAGTTTAAGCAGTTGTGGGTCGTTCAAACAGGCAGGAGATAAGAGAAAGTCATGATATTTTTTTTCGCCCGTCAATTCATAAGCACGCACAATAGCTGCGAGCTTTGTCGGCCATTCCGAGCCACCCTCCTGCAAATACCAGTCTGCGTATTTGATTGCCATCTCCCGTCCCCAGAGACTTCCTGTGAGATAATAATAATCCGACGACTCAACTGCCGCCGTGCCGTATCCGCAAAGCACACTCCCCCAGTGTTGTTGATCATGTCGGCGCCCCGCACCGATGTGTCGTGGTGAACTGTGCCCATGCACTGTATCTATATCCATCACATGCATAACCATGCGTTCCCAGTATTCCCATAGACGTTGATCCTGTGAGCGTAGAAAAAAGACGAGCATTTCCCGCGCGATGTTCGTGTCGTTGTTCAGCCATCCATCGTAGCCGCGGACAATGAATCCGCGTTTTGGAATCTTTGTCTGCTGTTTATGTGGAACGGCTTCATAATCGTGTAACAGCGTGTCGCCCCAGTCAATCAGCCCGTCCCAGTGAAACACATGCGGCAGACGCATGACATATTCAAGTTGCAGTCGTAGCATGGCTTCCCATCGTGGGAAATGTGTATTGTCCACCGGATGAAATGCTCCAAATACACCACTCGCGTTGTAATGTTCGGCATTCGCAAATGTCCGTAGCGGTTCGTTTACACTTCCTGTAAGAGCCATCAACGCAGTCGCGTCAGGTTTCTTCTGCGAGAAATCAAACAAAAGCTGGTGCGTTTTTCCCACTCCGCGTCCGCCTTGTGGGTTCCTGCCTCGGTCATATTGTCCTTCTTCCCGAAGCTCATCATATCGACGTCGCAAATCCAGCACCTTGCCACCGTGCTCAGGCCATAAATAATAATCCAGAACATTTTCCTGCATATCGACGCGAATTTCCTTTGGATGCAAGCGACTGAAATCCCGCATCGCTATGGCGATGTTGCCATTTTCGCCCGCGACAGACACTACTCCACTCGCTTCTTCGCCGGACGTCAGAATTTTATTATTTCCTATAATCTCGAAATGAACAGCACGCGGTATGTCCCACGGCACATTATGATAAAACCGGTCTGACATAATAGCAACGAGGGAAGATACATTTTCCTGCACAGCAAAAAACCCATCCTGAACCCCATATTCAACCTGCCGAATAGATTGCAGATGAAGCCGAAGACGTGCTGTGCGAAGAAAATATTTTTTTACATCCGCATCCACTGCGAAAAAATGCTCCACACCAACCCGCTCGGAATTTTTCCAAAATGTGTATCGCGTCCAGAATGGCGCAAGTTTCCTCCCGTTTTCTGTTGTATAAAACCCGCCGATGCGAATCACCACTCGCTGAGTGTTCTGAAATTCAACCTCGCTCTCTTGCACCTGCGCCAGCGCGGTTTCGCGTGCTCCACCCGCCGCATCGATAAGCCAGTTCTCTGCCTGCGGCTCTCCCGGTGCAGTTGTTTCGAATTGCAAGGTTGACTCACCCCCCTGTACCAGAATTCGATCGCCGGAAGGTAACGCGACTTCGTCGAACATCGTGAACTCCCTCCGGCTCACACTCACTCGCAACGCACCCGTATGGACAATAAAATGTTCCTCCGCAGATTCCACGCGCAACGGAGATTTCTCTCTTTCCTTTTCCTTCGCCGTCTCACCGATTTGTAATGTCAGATGTTTTGTTTTGTGCGCTTCCAAACGCAGCGGAAAATCCAGCAACAGCCATTTCACCGAACCATCAGGCCAACGCGCCAACACGCTTTTTGCGCATTCCAACACCGTCTTGTTTTCATCCGTAATACGACACAGCTTTTCAGATTTCAGCATGCCTTTTGAAAACGGAATTCCGGAGGTGATCACTTCCCTGCGCGATACCCCACCACGTTCCTGTACTTGCAATGCGATAACATCCTTAATAGAAGCAGGTGCCTGTTCCTCTCTGTTGACACCACATGAGAAGAGAGACAACACTGCGATAAAAAAAATGCGTCTCATGTGATCAGTTCGCGCTTGATGTCACCAGTGCGCTGGCATTAAAATTCGAGATTCCCAGTCGTGCTCCATTTGCATGATCAGAAGCTGAGGCGGAAAAATAAAAACCAACAGCCTGAATGTTCGTCAATTCCGATCCATTCACAACAAAGCTTGCTTGAATTTCCGGCAGGAATTCTGCGTCTTCCACCCCGTCCCACACGCCCCACACCTCGGTCGCGGCATTTTCAATTTCAAATGTCGTCATGCCAGTAACCTGTGTCTGCGAAAGATACCACACCCCGTCGTTCAGTACCGCCAGTCGAAAAAAACGAAAAGTGTAGAAGAGAATTTTAATTTCCACCTTCAGAGAGCTTTCTTCATCAAACGAAACCGTCGAGCCTTCCGGAACATCCGGCTTGAAAAAAATTAATCCGGTAATGGTATTTTCTGCTGTATTATTTCCATAAATTTGCAGGTAATCGCCATTTATATCGTCGGTAATTCGTGCCACCACGAAATCTGAAGCCTCCTCTGTGCCACTTTTGTTCTGCAATATTCCATACATTCCACTCGCCGCATGCAATGCCTCCTCTCTACCTTTCCATAAACGGATGTCGTCATGGTCGATATAATCAAGTAGTACAAGATTGTTATGTGCAGAGACCATATCAGTGCCCCCCCATTCAACAATATCAGTCGCTGCTTTCACCGATTGCCCGCAGCAAAGTACCATGATCAAAAAATGTACCCGGAATGCTTTCATAAAAAAATAAAATCAGTCTTTATGGTGATATCGGCGTGAAAACTTTATCAAGCCAGTTGCCAAAACAAGCAACAGTGCCGTAGAAGGCTCGGGGATGACTGTCACGACTGCATTGGCAGTGAAACTGCTGAATTCAAACCGCCCCGGTGCTGAAGCTTCATTTCCATAGGTAGAAAAATAAATTCCCAGCCCCTGAATGTCATCAAAGGTGCTTCCCGCAGTGGTAAATGAAGCAGGAGTCGCAGGAAGCGGTGCTGCATCAGTGATATCCCACTCCCCCCACATGGCAGCGGATGCATCCGCAATGTTAAGTGTCGTGGCGCCAGAAACCCAATAAGACGAGAGGTACCACGTTCCATCATTTAAAACCGCAAATCGAACAGATCGTGGATTGTAATTGAGGTATTGCACGACAGCCGACAACGAACTGCTTGCATCAAACGATACGATGGAATTCACAACATCGGGTTGGAAAAAAATTAACCCGGAGACGGTTGCTGTTGCGCTGTTCCCACGAATCTCCAAAAAATCAGCTGTTCCGCTATTCGTAATGCGCGCTGGGCCGAGATTGTCACCACTCGTGTTTTGAAACGCTCCATAGAATGCCTGACCGGTATATCCCGAGTTTGGGCTGATACTCGGGCTGTCAGTATCCCATTTCCAGGTACGTGTGCCTCCATTGTCTGAGGGGGTCGGCAAAGCCAGATTCACATTCTCCGAAACCATCGCGCCGCCCCAATCAACAACAACTGTCGCATTTGCCAATTGCCATCCCATCATCAACAACGGACTGATCATGACAGGAAGAATACGTGTGAATTTTCTGAGAAGAATAGGAGGATTTTTCATAATAAATCAAACGATAGATCAAATTTGGAAAAGGTCAATATTTTTTAAAGTTTTTGTATGGGAAACGTTTTCGAATACGGGTCTACATCGCTTTGTGTTGAATAAGCATTCCTCTCTATGAAGAACCTACATGAATATTATTCATAAATAATGAACAATTGTTGATTTTATTTCATAAGAACGCTTTTGATTCCGCTAGCCCAAGTTCCGCAGTTATGAGAGACACTTTCCTTATTTTATGCGCCTCAAAGGTTTATTAACCCTCTGTTTTCTCCACTACATTTTGTACAATTTTAGACCCTTTGGGTAACTTTAAATCCAAGTGCGCTAATAAAAGCGCGACATCTTGATCAGGTTTCACCACTGTTCTTAAATGAAGTTCGATCTCCTGCTTTTCGCGCTTAATGGGTACTATGACATCCACCTGACGGATGGTGGCAATTGATGCAAGCAACTTTCGAGCGCTCGTTCCAAGGTGTTTACTCTGCATCCACATTTCCAAAGAACGCCACATGGCCAAACTCAAAAAACATACCAATAAATGTGCCTCCACCCGGTTGGTTTTTTGATGGTAAATTGGACGTAAACCAAGATCTGATTTTGCCGTACGGAAAGCAGCCTCTGCCTGGGTCAATTGAATATACCAACGCCATAATTTCGCTGGATCAGTTTCTGTACAATTGGTACGTAACAAGTAAGCTCCTTTTGAAAGTAAGGGATGGTTGCTTTCACGCAAGGGACAAAACAAACGAACGCCGTAGGCTCTCCCCTTCGAGTCTTTGAGAAGTTCTGTATTCAGCAACCGTGCCGCAGCGGGATATTTACCGTGCCAACGCCCGATACGACGTTCCAATTTCCCCACATCTTGTTGCGGACGCTTTCTTAATGCCGTTTCGATCTTGAGCATTTCTTCGGTGAGTTTTTGCATTTGTCGTTCCAGCATCGCGCGCTCCTTAGCTCCTCGGGCAATACTACGACACAATACATAATTCTCATTTCCTTTCCCGTCAGGATGTTTGACTAAACGTGCTTCCACTCCATTTTCCACGTCCTCCAATTTTCTTTTTCAGCCAATTGCTTTTCATAATGGCGCAGTTGGCTCTTGGGCGTACCTACGATATAAAAAGCTTCGCGTTCCCGAAGAAATGCGATATTCGCTTCGCTCACCATTCCCCGATCCATCACCCA
>CAKUMP010000021.1 GCA_934667795.1 uncultured Chthoniobacterales bacterium
TCGGATATTACCCTCAAGACGCCCGTTCACCTGCGGCGCTTCCACGCTCCACGCCGTATTTGTTTCCGTCGCGAACGCCTCGCCGGCAAACAGCGCGAAAGAAAATAAAAGCGTGCCTAAAAAGAAAATTTTAAAGTGCGGGGTAATGTCCAAAACAGAACCCAACGACACGGGGATAGGAAAATACGGGGATGGAAACAATTTCACTTTTTTCTCTATAGTAAAAACATCTTCAGAATGTCAATTGAAAATTCCATCTTTTATCAAAATTGTTTACTTCGCATGAGTAAAGTGCCTGCTGCTTTGAACGATTTACTTACCAAGCTTAAACTTTTACCACTTTTTATATCGCCTTCGAAGTGGGCCATTTTCCCTAATTCAGCACCGATCTAGCCCAGAAAAATCGAAGACCCTGTGTTTATCAGGTTTTCATGCCTTTTACCGGGGAACTTAAGCTAAAAATCCCTTCGTGTTTTCATGCCTTCGTTGATAAAAACTCACTGAAAACGATCCGGAGAAAACGGAGCGATATCCATACTTGTTTCTTCTCCTGCTGCAATTTCTGAGACCAGTTTTCCGGTCGCCGGACCAAGCCCAAACCCTAACATGCTGTGTCCGGTAGCAATAATCAGGTTATCATACGCTTTCGTGCGCCCGATATAAGGAACGCCATCCGCAGAACAAGGACGATACCCAAACCAGGCTTCGTTAAAGGTCGGTTCAGGGAATTTAATGTCCGTCAAAAATTTATTGGCGGAATTCAGAATCCCTTTCACGCGGTTCAACCGAGGGGTCGTTCCTACCGGAACAATTTCCATCGTCCCTCCTGCGCGCACTTTATCGCGACCCATCGGCGTTAGTGCCACGGAAACTTCACTTAAATAAAGGGGATGCTGCAATGGCATTTGTTCGATCGGATAGGTAATCGAATACCCACGCCCCGCATGCATAGGAATCGAAACCCCCAATGCTTTTGCAATTTCCAATGCCCAGATTCCATTCGCTAACACAAACTCATCGGCAGGATAAGTTTGCGTCCCGCACTCGACAGAAGTCAGATGGCCTTTTTCATACTTAAAGGCCGTCGCGCGTTCTTCCACAATCCTGATTCCTGCTGCCTGAACCGCTTTCAGCAAAGAAGCCATCACTTCTGCGGGATAGGCGTGTGCATCACTGCGCATATAGACTCCGCCAATCGCTTCAAGCTTCACATTGGGTTCCAGCTTCGCAATATCTGCAGGCGTAATCTCCACTGCGTCCAGCCCGAGTGCGCGCGCACGCTTCGATTCTTCCACAGCAGCGCGCAATTCTTTTTCTGTTTGAAACAGATTGATCAGACCTTTCTTTTCATAAGCAAAGTCTTGAAAAAGCGATGCCAATTCTTCAAAAAGCCGCTGACTCAAAAGCCCGATGTCTGCCAGCGGTTTTGCCATTTTGTCCAGATGCGAATTATTCGCATGCCGCATAAACAGCAGCCCCCATTTCACCAGCGCCAAATCCAGTCGCGGCTGAATATAAAAGGGACTCGTCGGACTCAACATCCAACGAAATGCATTTTTTAAAGAGTTCGAATTCGCTAAAGGAATATAATGACTCGAACCAATAAACCCCGCATTTCCATACGACGCCCCCACTCGCCCACCATCCGGGTCCAAAACCGTTACATCAAATCCAGCCTGCTTCAAATAATAAGCACTGCTTAATCCAATAATTCCACCACCGACCACAATGACTTGTTTCATAAGAAAATAGCCTGACCGAATAACAGCTTTACAAAAACGGACCGTACATTTCCGCTAAAAAAACGTCTATCTTATACCCCGACAGAGTCTTTAGCTCTTGCCGCATTATATTCGCGGTTCAGACGTGTAATCACACTGGCAGGAATGCTTTCCGGGCAAACAGCTTCACATTCGTAATGGTTTGAGCAGTTTCCAAACCCTTCCTGATCCATCGCTTCCACCATCCCCAGCACCCGTCGTTCTTTTTCCACTTCCCCCTGTGGCAACAATGCCAAATGCGAAACTTTTGCTCCCACAAACAACATCGCCGATGCATTCGGGCAAGCCGCAACACAAGCACCACAGCCAATACAAGCAGCCGCTTCCATCGCCTTATCCGCATCTACTTTCGAAATCGGTATTGCATTCGCATCCGCTGGCGCTCCTGTGCGGATCGTAATATATCCACCCGCCTGCTGGATCCGGTCAAAAGAACTTCTATCCACCATCAAATCCCGAAGTACAGGAAATGGGGTCGCACGAAATGGCTCAATATAAATCGTGGAGCCCTCTGCAAAATGACGCATGTAAAGCTGACAGGTCGTAGTATGCGCATTCGGCCCGTGCGGGTTTCCATTAATCACTAACGAACAGGCACCGCAAATCCCCTCACGGCAATCGTGATCAAATGCAATGGGTTCAATCTCTCGAGCAATCAAATCTTCATTTACAATATCCAACATCTCCAGGAACGAAGCATCGTCCGGGATATTCTTGGCCTCATAATCCACAAACCCACCCTTCGAGGTCTTATTTTCTTGCCGCCATACTATCAAATGAAAGTTCATGATTCTTACTCTCGTTTATTATTTATAACTCCGGGTTGCCAGTTTGACTTCTTCAAACTCCAACTCCTCTACATTTCGAACAGGCTTTTTATCGTCAGCCACATATTCCCATGCCGCGACATGCGTGAAATTCTCATCATCCCGTTTTGCTTCTCCGTCCGGGGTCTGATGTTCTTCGCGGAAATGGCCCCCACAGGATTCTTCCCGTTCCAGCGCATCCCAGCACATCAGTTCTCCGAATTCCAGAAAATCTGCCACCCTGCCGGCTTTTTCCAGATCCTGGTTCAGTGAATTTCCCGATCCCGTGACTTTCACATTCTCCCAGAACTCCGCACGCAGTTCCGGAATCCGCTTGATCGCTTCTTGCAGCCCTGCCTTATTCCGCGCCATCCCGCATTTTTCCCACAACAATACCCCAAGCTCGCGATGAAATGAATCCACAGACCGCTTCCCTTTTACTCCCAATAAACGCTGCGTCCGGTTGCGAATTTCTTCTTCTACACGCTTGAATTCAGGATGTTCCACACTCACCTTATCTCCAGCTAATTCTGCAAGATATACCGGTAATGTATGCGGAATCACAAAATATCCATCCGCTAACCCCTGCATCAAAGCACTTGCTCCAAGGCGGTTCGCACCGTGATCCGAGAAGTTTGCTTCCCCTAAAACATGCAACCCGGGAAGGTTCGACATCAAATTGTAATCTACCCATAGCCCACCCATGGTATAGTGCACCGCAGGAAAAATCCGCATCGGTGTCTGATACGCATTTTCATTGGTGATTTTATGGTACATGTCGAACAGGTTTCCGTACCGCTCACGAATAACATTCTCCCCAAACCGTCCGATCGCATCTGCAAAATCCAGATAAACCCCTAATCCACTTCCACCAACTCCACGCCCATCATCACAGGCTTCTTTTGCGGCTCGCGAAGAAATATCGCGTGGTGCCAGGTTTCCAAAACTCGGATATTTACGCTCCAGGTAGTAATCTCTTTCACTTTCAGGAATATCCTGAGGTGCCCGCTTGTCACCCTTTTGTTTCGGCACCCAGACACGTCCATCATTTCGCAGTGATTCCGACATCAAGGTCAGTTTCGACTGATAATCTCCGCTGACAGGAATACAGGTCGGGTGAATTTGTGTATAACAAGGGTTCGCAAAATATGCGCCTCGCTTGTAACAGCGATACGCCGCGGTTACGTTACATCCTTTCGCATTCGTGGAAAGATAAAACACATTGCCGTACCCTCCCGTACACAGCAGCACCGCATCCCCAGCATGGCTGCTCACCTCACCCGTAACCATATCTCTTACCACAATCCCGCGCGCACGGCCATCCACAACCACCAGATCCAGCATTTCCGTACGAGGAAACATCTGAACCCCGCCTCTGGCAATTTCCTTATTCAACGCCGAGTAAGCACCCAGCAAAAGCTGCTGACCTGTTTGCCCACGCGCATAAAATGTCCGGGACACCTGGGCACCTCCAAAAGAACGGTTTGCCAGTAATCCCCCATATTCGCGTGCAAAAGGAACTCCCTGGGCCACACATTGGTCGATGATATTGACACTGACTTCTGCCAGACGGTGGACGTTTGCTTCTCTCGCGCGAAAATCTCCGCCCTTGATCGTATCGTAAAACAACCGATACACACTGTCCCCATCGTTCTGGTAGTTTTTTGCCGCATTGATCCCGCCCTGTGCCGCAATCGAGTGTGCACGACGCGCACTATCCTGATAACAGAAACATTTTACCTTGTACCCCTGCTCCGATAATGTCGCCGCAGCAGCAGCTCCCGCTAACCCACTCCCCACCACCAGAATCTCAAACTTTCTACGGTTGTTCGGCGCAATTAATTTTGAATCAAAACAGTACTTCTCCCATTTTGTGGAAAGCGACCCTGCAGGAACATTGGAATTCAGAATCTTACTCATAGTCTTTAATTGAATGTGTTAGGGCAGTGTTAATATCCCCGCTGCAACTGATAACGGAATCGAAACATATCCCAAAAATAATAAAATAGCGACAATCCGCGACCCCAGCGCCAGCGGCTTCGCCAGCTTGTCACTCCGTAATCCCAACGTCTGTAACATGCTCGCCAACCCATGACTCAAATGGAAACATAATAACAACATTGCTAATACGTAAAATCCACTCACCCATGGAACCCGAAAACTCAAAATCATCATCGAATAAACATCCGGAAACCCATTCGGGTCTAACCCCAGCGGCACTTCAAAGTTCGGGTGAATCACTTGCGCGGTGTAATGTAGCAAATGCACAATAATAAAGACAAAAATTAAAATCCCACTCAATGCCATCGTACGCGATGCCACCGTAGATGCCCGATGCGCTGTCACCGCATAACGCTCAGGTCTCGCCTGCCGGTTCTGTATCACTAATAAAATCGCCGTCCCCATGTGCGTCAAAAGCACCGCCAGTAACCCTAACCGAATCACCCATAACCCCGGACCAAGACCATGCAGTTTCGCCGCATAGTTATTCAAGGTGTATTGCCCCAGAAATATCTGCAGGTTCCCCAGCAAATGCCCTATCACAAATAATACCAGAAATAATCCCGTCACTGCTACTACGGTCTTTTTCCCTATCGACGAGCGATAATATTTAATACATGCATTCATATAGTGAAATCTAATTTTTCCTCTCCAAATGCCTTCCTGCATTTTTTCAAGGTGCTCTCAAGCCATGATTTTAGAATATTAATAGGACTTATAATGTCAATGCTTTGTTGATTTTTATGCAAATTTCTGTTTATTTTATGAATATTTATTAATGGATTAAAATAAATTTATTCAAAATCGTCTGGTTCCAGCCCTATAGCCACGACCGAGCAGGCCTGTCGCACCTGCAAGCCTTTTTCTTCCAGTGCTTTCACGAGGTCTTCTGATTCTGCCCCGGGGTTCAACCAGATTTCCGTTTGTGGGAATTTGGCAAATGATTCTACCAGCCCCAGCGAAATTTTAGACGGGAGATAGACAGAAATCCAATCCGGTTTCCCCGGTAATTCTTCCAGGGTGCGAAATACGTTCAGGCCTTCTACCACGTCTTCTTTAGGGTGAATCGGCCAGACCGTCCATCCTGATTGCGCGAATGCCCGCACCGCTTTATTCCCGAATTTCTTTCGATCTCCAGAGGCACCAAGCACCGCGACCGTACGTTTCTCCTCCGGAGTAACAACATTGCTATTTGTTATCATTCTTTCATATTACCTCCAAAATCTACCCCATGACCAGAGGATTTTTGGAACGGGAATCACTCGAAGGAAACACCGTGGTTTTCGGGATGAAAAACGTTTCGGCAGGGCATCGTTTTGCAGAACAGGTCGTCACAAAATATCCCGAAGGAAAAACCCTCCAGGTGTTCTACAACCCTGCCGACTACACAAAATCTGTTCTGGAACCTGGCTTATCGAAAAAAAGTTTTGTCCTGTTTGCAATTGGAATGACTTTCGTCCTCATCGCCTCCTGCTTTGCTACCGTAGCCTGGCTATTCACATAAGCCAAGGACAAAATAAGTCTTATATTTTCTTGCTTTTTAAAAAACAATTCCGCATCATGCATCAAAATACGTGCTCATTCTTGCGATAATGCGTTGTTTTAAATTACCCCCTTTTTTTCACCGGAACACATTTATGAATCAACATACACAGGACGAAGACGAGGAAAACGAAGAAGAAAAATCTTATCTGGGTCATGGGGATCACTGGGAAGCAGTGGGTATAAGTTCCAGCGAAGATTTTGCTCAACTTATTCCCTTAGCACTTCAAGAAGGAAAACTAACAGGAAAGGCTACGCCGCCATGGCCGAATCCTCCTTGTAGTGAAGTTATTCTTTTGGAAATGCCACAAGGTCCACTGGTTATCGTTTCCTTACTCGGGGCCTTTCCTGAACCTGAAAATGTTCAGTTCATGAGTGCATTTCCGCTTTTGCCCGAAACGACACAATGGGTCGTTCAAATCGACAATCTTTCAGACAGTTACGGTTCTATAGAAGGACTGATAGAAGGAAATCTTGCAAACGGTCATAACCTTTGCTGGTTCGTACCACGGTTTGCGCTTGAAGTAGAACATTGGAAAAAAGCAGAATTTGCACATGTTGCCTTCTCCGCTCTCGCCTTACATCTCGAACCCTTTAAAGCAGAACCAATTGTCATTGAAGGAGAACAAGCCGAAAGATTACGTCGCATGATGAACGTGTCTGATGCACACAACGAAGACGACTCCTCTACACCACAACTAACATTCGAAACACATAGTCTTCGCTCTTTTTTCCCCACATCCCACGACCATCACGAATTCGTCGGCAAAGCCCTGAATGTTCGCGGAATAGATCCTGCCTTCAACCTCCCCGGCTGGATCATCGACCTGGAATGTATCCATGCAGAAGATGAAGGAAAAGACGATTTCACCATTCCGCTTTATGTCTTTCCATCCGCCATTGCGCAAAATGGCTATATCCCAAAAACCGGGGATCTGATCCATGGCAGCGCATGGTTGCAAGGTTCCTGGATCGCACCTGCATCTCAGGACGATCTTACACGCTGACACGACGCCTGCTGATTACTCCCCGGCGGCAACTCCGAAATTTCTCGAAACTTAGATTGATGAAATAAAATTTCAAACTAAGATGAGCATACGCTTGACTGTGTATTCGCCCATCCATGAATAATAACTCTACTGTTGACTCGGACGCAGAATCTTCTTTGCCTGAAGATTCAGGTGATCCACAACATTTCCCGCCTGGTGCTTTAAACGCCAACTGGTTTAACCTTTTTAACGCGATTTCATTTCAGATTACGCTGGGATCGCCGATGATTCTTTATGCGAAATCAATTGGGGCGAGTGCAACCACATTGGGGATTATTGCGGCATTGACGCCCCTTTTGAACATTTTCCAGCTTCCGGCAGCCCACTTTATGGCTAAAATCGGCTATAAACGGTTTGTCCTCATGGGCTGGGGGACGCGAAGCATTTTTATCTTTTTTATCTCACTCATTCCATTAGCAACCTTTGTGGATCCAACCACCCGGATCGTATTGGTGCTGACCGCATTGTTTGGATTTAACCTGATGCGAGGGATTTCCTCTGGCGCCTGGATGCCGTGGATTACAGAATTGATTCCTGAGAAAATCCGGGGACGATTTTTATCACGAGACCAGATTTTTACGCATCTTGGCAGTTTTGTGGCATTAATTATTGCCGCGATCTGCATGAGTGGGGCAACGCCCTCGCCCTGGCAATTCAGCATCGTCTTTTTCATCAGCGCGAGCGGTGCCTGGATCAGCTTGTTGTTTTTGAGAAAAATTCCGGACATTGATTCTCACGAGACTATGTCCCGCTCCGGTCACCGTGTCCCCTGGGGAGCGATTATCACATATGCACCATTTGCCCGCTTACTATTTTTCAATCTGTTATTTGTATTAGCCATTGGGGGGATGGGGACCTTTACGGTGGCGTATCTTAAAACCATGACTCCTTTTACAGAGGGGAGTATTTTGCTTCTGGTTTCCTTAAACTTCATTGGTGCGCTGGCCGGACTTCCGTTGACAGGACGCATTTTGGATTCCACCGGCAGCAAGCCCATTCTTTTTCTTTCTCTGGGGCTTTTTCTGGTCGTCATCGGAGGATGGTTTTTACTTTCGAGCGAACTTTTATCCCATACGATTTATCTGGTTGCCCTGCTGAATTTGCTGGGCGGGATGGCTTCTGCCAATTTTAACCTGGCCAATGTGCGCATCATGATGAACACCATGCCACCAATGGGGCGCAACCATTTCTTTGCACTTTTTGCAGTGCTCACCAGCCTTGGACTCGGGGCCGCACCCATCATCTGGGGGCTCTTTATTGATGGAATCGGAAACTGGACCCGTGAAGGCGACTGGCTGAACTGGAACCGCTACAGCCTTTATTTCAGCACCATCTTTCTGCTCTGTCTGATAAATGCCCTCATCACCTCGTTTCTCCACGAACAAAAACCCAAATTCGCACCCGATAACCTCCTCGTCGCAAAAATGCGCCGCTTCTCCCGCTATTGGCAACGCTAATTCAGGAATTAAAACTTGCGATCGTTTGATCCAATGCTTCATCAAACTGATACGACGGGGTAAATCCGGTTGCTTTCAGGCGATCTACTGCCGCCTGGGAATGTTTCACATCTCCGGCTCTTTCGGGCAAAAATTCGATTGCTGATTTTGATCCGGTTAATGCCACAATACGGGTTGCCAGTTCTTTAATCGTAATGCGCCCGCCGTAGGCCACATTATAGACTCCGTGAAATTCTTCATGTTCCGCTAACCAGACATTCGCTGCCACGATATCTTTTACATAAATAAAATCTCTGGTCTGCTCGCCATCGCCATAAATACGAATCGTTTCATTTCGTAATGCCTGATGGATAAAAATAGGAACGGCTGCGGCATATGCACTTGCGGGGTTTTGTCTAGGCCCAAAGACATTGAAATATCTTAAAGAAACCGCATTCAACTTCCCTTCTCTGCGAAACATTTCACAGTAATATTCGCCATCCAGTTTTGTCACTGCGTACGGACTGCGTGGTTCCGGGTACATTTCCTCCCGTTTGGGAACCACCGGATTATCTCCGTATATCGCAGCAGAAGAAGATAAACATAATTTCTTCACCCCTGCGCGTGCCGCTTCTTCCAAAACTACCAGAGTGCCTGCCGTATTGAGTTCCACACAATCCAGTGGATGTTCCATCGACTCCGGCACACTGATCATTGCCGCCAGATGAAACACATAGTCCACCCCCTTCATCGCTTCCGCAACAGCCGAACGCTCCAGAATGCTCGCCTCAATCACCTGGCACTGACGCCCCTCCAGGTTTTTTAAAAAACCCGAACGCAAATTGTCCAACACCACCACTTCCGCTTTGTTCTGAAAATGCTCTACCAGATGACTTCCAATAAAGCCCGCTCCACCTGTCACTAATACCTTCATAAAAAAATGTAATCTCGTTAAACAAGTTTCCCCACCAGTTTTTCCACGACATCCTGCATCTCGCCTTCCGCCGCTTCAATACATTCGACCAACCGAAACTGGGTGCGACAACGATCGAGATTATGCTCCGGACGTTTTGTTTTAAAATAAATGTCTCCCTGGAGGAAGTCGGTTAAAAAACGAATCCCGATTTCGAGTGTGATCAATTTCCCCGAAAATGCCAGATGCTCAATTTCCGCCGCGCATAAAAAATCGCTTGCACTGGAAAGATACCCTTCCGCCAGCGCAGCAAACATATTCATCTGCATCGCCACCTTCGACAAATCTTTTTCATCCTCCAAAGCAGGGCTTGTCGCCGTACGCACCATATCCCCAAAATCGTACAACACCAACCCCGGCATCACCGTATCCAGATCAATCACACACACACTTTTCCCCGTCTGATCGTCCAGCATCACGTTATTTAACTTGGTATCGTTATGTGTAATCCTTTCCGGGATTTTCCCCTCGGCCTGCAAATTCAAAAGTACATCCACCACGTCTTCCCGAGAAAGTACAAAATCAATTTCTTTCTGCACCTCGGATTTTCTTCCGGCCACATTTTCTTCAATCGCTTTTTTCAATGTATCCAGCCTGGAGCGTGTGTGATGAAAATTGGGAATCGTTTCCACCAGACGTCCACCAGGAATATCCACCAGCAGTTTTTGAAACTCCCCAAATGCCCGAGCAACTTCCTGTGCCTGGGCAACACTCTGAATCGCATCATACGTCCGCGCTTTTTCAATGAAAATATACGTCCGCCAGTGTCCGCCATCCGGATCCACATAAAACGGCTGACCGTCTTTAGATGGAATTAATGTCAGCGTATTTCGGGAAGCATCCGCCCCACCCGTTTCTTTTACCCGGGAAAAAGAATGACGCGTCACACGGTCGATATTTTCCATTAACCCCGGGATATTTTTAAAAATATTCTCGTTAATCCGCTGGTGAATATAGCGTACGATGGTCCCCCCCTGGTCATACGTCGCAGCATAGGTATCATTAATATGCCCACTCCCATAAGGAATTGCAGAAATAAATTGTCCGTAGATTTGAAATCCACTCCCAACTGCTTTGACATCATGTTTCAAGCTCATAAGTTTTCTTTTTCCAATCCAGCGCTCTTATCACTTACATTTTTCTGATCATACGCCCCATAAATCCTCGGGATATTGCCCGGCTTTAATAAGTTCACGTATATTTTTTACAACCGTTGCTTTATCTTCCGGGTAAGTCACCCCAAACCAGGAGTCCTGACTTGTCAGCACCCGCATTGTTGCGTCACCGGACTGCACCATCTGGTCCACTGCCACAGGAATATAAAATTCCGACTTCAATTCCTGCCCGCTTTTTTCAAGAAAATCGTTAAACTGTTTTTCCAGATGCGGAAAAATGAGGGGGGTAAAGCCCCAGAAATTCATCGACACCACTTCTTCCCCGGTCAGATCCACCTGATGCTCTCCATCCTCATGCCTCGCACCGGATTCTGTCCGGGCAATCTTGGTCAATTCGTTGACTTCTTCCAGATTCCCGTCCGTACTCACCTTGCAAATCCCACGCGACACCGTCCCGTAGTCCGATAAGGTATTCTTTAAAATAAATCCTACCATGGAAAAAGTAGGAGCATTGATATCCGAAATTTTAGATAAAAATGCGGCCATTTCGTGGTAAGCCGATTGCCCGTAAAAGTCATCTGCATTGATGGCTGCAAAGGGTTCTTTAACCACATCCCGCGCACACCAGATCGCATGTGCTGTCCCCCAGGGTTTGGTGCGTCCTTCCGGAACTTTAAACCCTTCCGGCAACATATCCAGTTCCTGAAACACGTAGGAAACTTCTATTTTATCCTCAAACTTTGATCCAATCACTTCGCGAAAAACTTCTTCAATGTCTTTGCGAATAATAAACACCAGCTTGCTGAACCCTGCCGCCAATGCGTCATAGATGGAATAATCAATCACAATTTCCCCATGCGGGCCCACAGGATCTACCTGTTTTAACCCTCCGTATCGACTCCCCATCCCGGCGGCAAGAATAACTAATGCTGGTTTCATTAATGGATTTTGATAAAGCTAAGTTGTAAATGTAAATAGAAAAGCTGGATTTTCAGGAATAATTTTCCATTATAGATCCTGCTGCCACTCCGGTTTGTTCTGATAAACCCAGTGGTAATACTCCAGGCGCGAGAGTTTGGATGCCGCCCCTTCATCTAATAAAACTTTTGCGACACGATGATGTTGCAGGATACTTGCCGGCACCATGGCTCTCACCGGACCTTCCACAGTCTGTGCAATGGCATCCGCTTTTTTCTCTCCAAATGCCAGGAGCAAACAACTGCGCGACTCCATGATTGTGCCAATCCCCATCGTAATAACGTGATACGGGACGTCTTCCTGGGAAGAAAAAAACGCTGCATTATCCTGTCTTGTGCGTTCCGTGAGTGTTTTGATTCGTGTTCGTGATGCAAAAGACGACGACGGCTCATTGAATCCCACATGCCCGTCTGAACCAATCCCCAAAATCTGCAAATCGATCCCTCCTGCCGCACGAATCGCATCTTCATACGCCTCACTATGCTTCGGAATATCTGTCACTAATCCATCCGGAATGTGAATGTTTTCTTCCGCAATATTCACATGATTAAAAAATTTTTCTCTCATGAAATACCGATAAGAAGCAGGGTGATCTCCCCCTAGGCCGACATATTCATCCAGGTTAAAGGTACGGACTTTTGAAAAGTCCAGTCCTTCTTCCTGATGCATCCGGATCAATTCCTGATACAGCGCCAAAGGGGTGCTGCCTGTCGCTAATCCCAGCACTGCATTAGGCTTTTCTTTAACCAGTCGCGCAATAATCCGTGCTGCTTTCTGACTCGCTTCCGCCGCCGTTTTTTGAACGATAATTTCCATACAATAAATCTTCGATAAATGTACTGTAATTTTTAAGTTACTTGCGCCCGTTTTTTAGCGCCCCAATCGCTTGCGCAGAACGTCTTCCACATTCTGACGAAACCGCTCAATCGCAGAGCAGGTGAAATCCACCACATCTTGTGTTGTATCCTGAATAAGAGGAGTCAGATCCATCCCGAATGCCAATTGTTCCGACTCATCGACCGAATGGGCATCAAAAAATGTCGCATTTGCGCGCCGGCGTCCCATGATGGCGAGATCATACCGTTTTCCTCCCGCGATCTGGCTGTCAAACACCCCATTCAAGGCAGCGGCCAGGTTCTCGTGTGCAGACACAGGAAATGCCACTTTTTCCTCATCCAGCAGCCAGTCGAGATCACGCCAGACTTCACATCCATAAACTTTCTGCGGATGCCGGTCTGCGGGCTGATTTCGCAATGCCTCGATGACTGCAATCACCACTCCGATATGCGTTTCATGCTTATCAGCAAGATTATGCGTATAAACCACCTCCGGCTGGCAATTTTCAAAAACCCGCTCCAGATCATCGCGCAATGCCGTATCTGTAGAGGACTTCGCAACCGAGCTGGGATGCCCCAACTGTGCCATAAAGGCATATTTCCCGATAATGGCTGCCGTCCGCTGTTCTTCCTGCCGAATGACCTGCATTTGTGCATCCGTATAATCCTGGTACTTTCCTTCTCGTGCACTTCCTGCACCATCCGTACAGGTAATGCCAGCAAACCATTTTTCAGAAGAATGGAAACATTCCAGTATCCCATGAAATGCCATAAATTCCAGATCATCCTGGTGCGCACCAATCCCGAGATGTGTCACTTTTTTAAATGCCACTTCCGTGCTCTCTCCCTGCGGAAGAAATAAATCTGCTTTGGAATGATTAAATTTCATAAATGCATCCTGTTTCTAGTATCAATCCGTGCGTTTCCTTATTTGAGTCTGGGCAAACTGGCTGCCGCAACCGCTTGTCCCACCCGACGGCTTTTTTCATCAGGGACATGCAGGCTCACTTTCTTCGCCAGTTCAGGAAACTCCTGGTCCAGGATTTCGCGTGCGATTCGAAGAATTTCCTCTCCTCCGCGTCCGGAAGTCACTCTGCCGAGAATCAACAAGTCTTCAAAGTCATAAAACTCTGCATAATATGGCAAAGTATAGCCCAGATACACGCCAATCGTTCTGAAAATGGCGAGTGCGGCATCATCCCCTGCATCTGCAAGTTTTTGCACTTCTTTCAAGCGTTCAGGCAAGTCCATTTCATCAGGAAAACTCAACCCTGCTGCCGGTGCCAGCTTGTTCACCGCCTGCTGCGAAAAATATAAAGCGCCTACCCCGAAGTCTCCCGACCATTCATCTCTCGCGGTTCCTTCATTGAAATCGACTGGAGCAAAAGCTAATTCATTTAACCACCCCATGATTCCTCCCTTGCGAGAAATAAACCCAACGGCTTCGCTCGACCCCATCGCAATTCCCAGCATCCCGGGCTTTTGTAACGACATCGCTCCGGCAAGCGCAGTGACATCCCCATCATTAATCACCACTAAAGGAACCCCCCATTCCTTCCCGAGCTTCTCATACATCGGCTTCACTTTTGTTTCAAATTCTTCCGCCGGAACCGAGCGAAATAAAGATGCCACCATCGGACGGTTATTCACATACACGCCTGCGGAACTCCCTCCGATCGCATCCACTCGCGGCAAATGGCTCGCCGCCAGCTTGAAGCCCTCGGAAATTTTCTCGTAATGGTATCCGGAATCCGCCTGGTTTTTAGGATCCCAAGGAATTTCTGTACTGAAAACCGCTTCCCCGTCTTTTACCGCCGCTAATTTATAATCACTCGCCCCCAGATCAAACCCGATCCGGCATCCGTCCAGATGCCCACCCACAGAAGAAACTTCTTCCACTGCCGCAGGCACTTCTTCTGCCTCCATCAATTTCACTTCAAAATCACACCCGTAAACACGCTCCATCAAGTCCACATCAAATTTACGGGTACCCGTCCTGCTATACGCGGCTGCCAGTTTTTCTCCAATCCACCTGGCTCCCCCTAAATACACACGATGCCCACCCCAGGCCCAAAGCAGAAACTTTACAGTCCGCTCGACAATAAAAAATGTTTCTTCATCCCAGCCACTCCCTTGCGGCAAAATCTCCAGTTCTTTCCGGCTCAACTGTCCACCACTCCCCTCGATACCAATCACCAACTTTTCCGCACCCCCCAACCCTCCCGCCAATTCCTTCACCAACTCCCGGTACCGCTCCATCACTTTCACACCAGGCAAATACCCCAAATCCAATTCTGCCTGATATCCTACCTTTACTCCTAATCGATCCAATGTATTCGCTTTCATGCCCTTCTCCTTGCCTCATTTTTCGCTGTCAGTCAAATCAAAAAATTAAAAAATTTACCATTTCCGATTAAAAAATTTGAATTATTCTGGCACATCAGAGATTTTTCCCACCCCACGGAAAGAATTTGGAGTGCGGGGCTCTGCACCGCTTTGGTTCGAACGACGTATGGGTTTCGCCATGCGAAGGGGGTTCGTACCCCCATTTGCTATGATCCAAAGCGGTGGAAACCGCGCACTTCAAATACGCATTATGTAATCGTTCATTTTAGATCACCCTTACAGGGTTCATCCTGTTGTGACGCTTGACCCAAGGCGTTGATCCAGACCTGGGGTGATTACCCCAGGCTGACATAGGTTGCCCCTTCAGAGCACCTCACCTTCCGCCTCCTCTTCTTATTTTTCATAAAAAACAAGTTAGTGCGTATGAAATTAAGAGGTGACTTTTCTGGGCGAACGCAATTCGCCCCTACGATCGCTGCCGGTTTCTCACCAACAATATACCACCCACTAAGGATAAAATCCCTATAACACCTGGTTCAGGAATCGGCATATGCGCCTCTCCATTGACCCACCGCACAAATCCATAATCAACCGAACCGCTGGTTGCGGCGCTTGAACTTGCATCGCCAAAACGTAAATAATCCAACGCCCCTGTGCTAAAACTGGTCCGTGTTACAGCCGCCTCCATTGCCCCGTTCACATAAATGTCCACCCTTGCCGTTCCTGCATTATCCATCCCGTTTAATACAAAACGAAGCGTGTTAAACTCTGTCGCAGAAACTCCGGTAATCCGTGTACCATGTATAGATAAATCCCCCGAAGAATGGATCCCAAAAACAAAATCCGTCCATCTCTGAGTATTCCCAAAGGTCAGACTTGTCGCCGCCACCGCCCCAGGAATCATCGAATTGATGCGTAAGGAAATTTCTATCGTAGCAGCAATTGTGGCTTCCCATTGCGCTTCATTGCGAAAATTAGATGTTTCACTCCCTGTTATTGTATTCGGGTCCATCGAATTCCCATAAATTGCTGCTGTCGTGATATTCAGATACCCGCCTGCTGCATTTAACGTCGCCCGAGACGCATTCGAACCAATCCAGGTCGGGGTCGTTTCTGTTGCGCTTCCTGGAATTCCATCATAGGCATCATTCACCCCGCTGGAAACGCCAGGTCGGTAATAATACGAATTTGTTCCACCCCAAACCACCCCATTGTCTTCCCAAAGTGGCGTTGCGGATTCCACAACCCCCAAACACATCCCCATTCCAAGCGTGATCACCATCCCGTATTTATACATCATTCTCATCGTCTTGCCCTCCGATAATGTTAACGAGAACATCTTCGTGTATCTTGGGAGAAATACAAGTTTTTTCTCGAAAATGTCTTATGCCTGTAAGTGGCAGGTATGGGGGAATCTCATCTGTAAAATCAGAGATTTTTCCCACCCCACGGAAAGAATTTGGAGTGCGGGGCTCTGCACCGCTTTGGTTCGAACGACGTATGG
>CAKUMP010000022.1 GCA_934667795.1 uncultured Chthoniobacterales bacterium
CGCTTGATATGTGAACTCAAGTGTGTTTGCTTTAGCGGAATTATGACGTTTTTGGATCGCTTAGAGTCGAAATTGGGTCGGTTTGCTATTCCGGGATTGCTGCGATATATCGCAATTTTTACGGGTTTAGTATTTATTTTAATTAAAATGAACCCGCAATATGTGACAGCGCTGACATTAGACCCTGTGAAGATTATGGCGGGAGAGGTATGGCGACTGGTTTCCTATATTTTCATTCCGCGCACGACGAGTTTCATTTTTATCATTTTTGCTATATGGATATTAATTTTCATTGGGGATGCGATTGAACGGGCATGGGGAGCGTTTCGGTTAAATCTTTATTACGCGCTGGGGATGCTGGGAGTCACCGTTGCGGCCTTTATATTTGCATCTAATATGGCAAATGTTTATTTGTTCAGTTCGATCTTTTTTGCTTTTGCAACGCTGTATCCAAACCAGGAGCTATTATTATTTTTCATTATTCCGGTGAAAGTGAAATATCTGGGGATAATTTCTGCTGTTTTTCTTTTAATTGCAGCATTGGGTGGCACGCTGGGAGATCAATTAGCCTTTGTTGCCTCATTTGGGAATTATTTATTGTTTTTTGGACCGACGGTTATTCGGCAAATGCGGGAGAAACAGCAGGTGGTTCAACGTCGAGCAAAGTTTGAGGAAAAACAATTACCTGCGGATACCGTTTTATATAAATGTTACCTTTGTGGCGCAACAGAAGTGACACACCCGGAACGAGAATTTCGCGTGGATGCGCAGGAGCGAGATGTCTGTAATGTCTGCGCAGAGACGACCTCTGAACCTTAATAACAGCAAACCCTTCCGTACTTTTCCGCGACTAATTTTGACCGTATTAAATGGGACAAATCAGAAAAAAACTTGCGTTAGGGAAAAATCAGCATTATCAGGCAATATTATGAGGGTAAGTTTGTTAAAGTCGAAAATCCATCGAGCCGCGGTGACCGGGGCAAGTCTGGATTATGAGGGGAGTTTGTTGATTGCGGAAGATTTAGCGCAATTGGCAGGCTTTGCTCCGTATGAGAGGATCCTGGTCAGCAATATGGCAAATGGAGAACGGTTTGAAACCTACGTCATTTATGGACCGGCAGGATCCGGTGCGATTGAGTTGAATGGTGCGGCGGCACATCTGGGAAAACCGGGTGACCGCTTGACGATTATGGGGTTTGGCTGGATCAAGCAGGAAGATGCAGGAAATCATCAACCGAAGGTCGTTCTGGTGAATGAAAAAAATGAAATCCTGCGAACCAGCGGGTAGGTCGTAGATGCATGGGAGGCTGACCAGTAAATGCTGGAAAAATGCAGCAGCCCACATGAGAAACTATTTAAATAAATTCTTTTGCAAGAGTTTTTATTTGAAAAAAATGTATAAAACTGGGAAAAACTCCCAAAATCAGATGTGTTAATAAAAAGAGTGATTGCATTGATTTACTTGATCGGGAATAGTATAGGGTTTTACAAGTAGAGCTAAGCATTTGATTATTCCTTTATAAAGTTTTGAATATGGAGACGAAAACAGCAGATATTCACGCCAAAGATGTAGATGCATCTTCCGGGCATGGGCATGATGATCATCATGGAGATCATCACGAATTAGGATTTTGGCAGAAATATATTTTCTCGACCGATCACAAAGTCATTGGAATCCAGTATGGTGTTACGTCTATGACGTTTTTGTTTATTGGTTTCTGTCTGATGTTGTTGATGCGTTGGCAGTTGGCAATGCCGGGTGAGCCGATTCCTTTGATTGCCGGGATGCTGCGGAATATTTTTGGAGAAGGAATGATTGATTCCGCTGGGGCAATGACGCCGGATATGTACAACTCCTTTGGCGCGATGCACGGAACGATCATGATTTTCCTTGCGGTCGTGCCTTTTGCTTTCGGGGCATTTGGGAACTATGTGGTTCCTTTGCAGATCGGGGCTCCGGATATGGCGTTTCCTAAATTGAATATGGCCAGTTACTGGGTGTATTTTATCGGGGGCGTCATCATGCTTGCCAGCTTCTTTGTTCCCGGTGGAAGCGCGAAAAGTGGCTGGACTTCCTATTCTCCGCTGGCAGTGGTGACGGATGCGGATGCTCATATCCTCTGGAACGGGCAAACGATGTGGCTGATTGCGATGGTCTTCCTGATTTCCAGTTCCTTGTTAGGATCGGTAAACTTTATTACAACGATTATTCAATTACGCGCGCCCGGGATGACCTGGATGCGGCTGCCTTATTTCTGTTGGGCGCAGTTGGTGACAGCGTTTCTGCTGTTGCTGGCATTTCCTCCTCTGGAAGTGGCGGGTTTGATGCAATTATGTGACCGTTTATTTGGTTCCAGTTTCTTCATGCCTACCGGGCTGGTGGTGAACAACGTTCAGGTTGCGGTGAGTGGCGGGGGGAGTCCGCTGTTGTACCAGCATTTGTTCTGGTTCCTGGGACATCCGGAGGTGTACGTTTTGATTTTACCCGCTATCGGTATTGTCGCGGAAGTGATTACCAATAATACCAGAAAACCGTTGTGGGGGTACCGTACAATGGTTTTCGCAACCCTCGTTTTAGGGTTCCTTTCTTTCCTGGTTTGGGCACATCACATGTATCTGACAGGGATGGGTTCGAAAGTCAGTGCATTTTTCCAGACCACAACCGTGTTGGTATCAGTCCCTTCGGTGATTCTGATCACTTCTCTTCTGATCAGTTTGTGGGGAGGCTCGATCCGTTTTAATACACAAATGCTTTTTGCGGTGGCTTTTCTACCGATGTTCGGAATTGGCGGTTTAACCGGTCTTCCGCTTGCCTTTAACAGTCTGGATTTATATCTGCACGATACTTATTACGTCATTGCGCACTTCCACTATGTTGTAGCTCCTGGAACGATTTTTGGATTAATTGCCGGAATTTACTATTGGTATCCGAAAATGACCGGACGCAAGATGAGTGAGTTTTTAGGAAAATGGCATTTCTGGCCGTCATTAATTTTCATGAATGGGGTGTTTTTACCCATGTTTATCCAAGGGATGGCAGGATACCACCGCCGTTGGTACGATGGAGGTGCATCCTATGAACTCGCACAGGATTTGCTCTGGATGAACGGATTGATGTCAATTGCTGCGGTTGGGTTATTGTTTGCCCAGGTTCCGTTTCTCATTAATCTGGTCATCAGTAAATTCTCTGGTGAAAAGGTAAATGATAACCCCTGGGAATCGACAACTTTGGAATGGGCTACGCCTACTCCGCCCCCCCATGGCAATTTTGACAAGCCAGTTGCCGTATATCGTGGTCCTTACGAATACAGCGTTCCTGGTGCCACTACGGATTATACTCCTCAAAATCAACATTCATAAATTTTTTTAATGGAAATTCCATATACAACCACTCCGCGGGCCGATACCGGGCTCTGGAATGCCAAGATTGGAATCTGGCTATTCCTTGCATCTGAAGTCATGCTGTTCGGCGGCATTTTTTCCGGCTACATTTTCCTTCGTCTCGGTGCTGGCACCGATCCGGATTATGAATGGCCGATCCATGTTCTTAAAATCGCTCCGGGCTTGATTAACACGGCCGTCCTGATTCTTTCCAGTGTGACGGTGATTCTGGCCTGGGCTAACCTGAAGTTGAGAAACTATGGGCGATACAAGATATGTATGTCGATTACTCTGCTCTGTGCAGTCGCATTCATGGGAATCAAAAGTTATGAGTATTACGGGAAATTGACCCATTACGGGATTTTCCTGAAGGATGGAACGATCGTGACCGGGCATGATCTGGTAGATCATGGCGATTACCTGACCATGGTGCCAGATCCAGTAGAAGAGCAACATGGATCACATGGACATCAGACGGATGATGCGCCTGCAGCATCGGTACAAAAGTCGGAAGCCGGTGGTGGTGCCGGTGGGCATGGAGAGCCGCTGCGCTTTGATAAAGAAGAAGTGTTTCGTTATGCGAATCACGGGCCTTCCTATAATACTTTTTATGCCATCTATTATCTTCTGACGGGATTGCATGGGTTGCACGTCATTGGGGGAGCCTCTGTTCTTGCGTATTTCCTGTTTACCGGAAAGAAAATGTATCAGACGAATCCTGAACATCTGGCTAATCGCGTCGAGGTGGGCGGACTGTTCTGGCACTTTGTGGATCTGATCTGGATTTTCCTTTTCCCTTTACTTTATCTTTTATAATTTATTCATTCACACGTTATGGCTACTAGTCCTGAAGAAATCAAAAAGCACATCAAGTTTTACATTGGCATCTTTGCTGCCTTGATGGTTCTGACCGTTATTACCGTACTTGTTTCTTTTGTCCATATTGGGCCGCCGGATTCGATGACGGCGAATATTATCGTGGGGATGATTATTGCGACGATTAAAGCGAGTCTGGTAGCGGCATTTTTCATGCATTTGAGCACGGAAAAGGGAACGATCTATAAAATTATGATTGTTTCCACCCTTTTAGTGATCGGTTTATTCCTGTTATCTATATTGGCGTTTTATGATCCAATCCCTGCCTTGTTTTAAGAGGAATGGAATGGTATAAGTAAAATATGAACCTGAAAAATTTCCATATTATTTTCATTTTAGCCGCGATCCTGACTTGCTTTGGATTTGCCGCCTGGGCATTTATGGCGGATACCAGTCGCGTCGGGGATTTTCGGGGAATTGGTGGAATGACACTCGCGATTGGAGTGGGATTAATTTTTTATGGATTATGGTTTGTCTTGAGAGAGGCAAAGCGAATCATTTAACGTTGCAAACAGGAGAAAGGAAACAGTCATGAATAAATTAAAGAAACAGTTTTTGCTTTGCCTGAGCGGTCTTGCATTTTTAATGGTATCAATGAGCAATGCCAGCGCCTGCGCAGTTTGTTTTGGAAAAGCAGGAACACCGATTACGGAGGCTGCAAATGGAGCCATTATCTTTATGCTGATTCTCTTGTTTGCGGTCTTGTTCAGTTTTATCGGCTTTATGGTTTATCTGGTACGAAAAGCGCGACAGCCATTACCAGAGCATCAGCTGTTGATTCAGATGGTGCAGAATGAAGACCGTTCTGCTTAATTTTTCCACTGTAGTTTATCTTTTGAGTTTATTGAGTTATGTTAAATAAGTTTTTACAAATTGCGGAAAATGCATCTGATCACGGCCATTATATTGATTCCATGCTGGAATTGGTACATTGGTTCATGCTGATATTATTTATAGGTTGGTCGTGTTTCTTTTTTTATACCCTTTATCGTTTCAGCAAAAAGCGGAATCCGAAGGCCAGTTATCATGGAGCAAGATCCAAAGCATCGACGCACGCGGAGGTGGGAGTCGTGGTGGTGGAAGCGATGTTGCTGCTGGGGTTTGCAATTCCCATCTGGGGAAGTCGGGTAAATGATTTCCCTGAAGGGGATAATGTGGTACGGGTACGGGTGGTGGCAGAACAGTTTGGATTTAACATTCATTACCCCGGAGCGGATGGTGTATTTGGTCGTGTGGACGCCAGCCTGGTATCCGCTGCAAATAAAATCGGCCTGGATCGGGAAGATGAAGCCGCAAAAGATGATATTGTCACTTTTAACGCGCTGCATTTACCTGTCGGACAACCTGCGATTCTTCAGTTAAGTTCCAAGGATGTGATTCATAACTTTGCATTGTACACGATGCGCACAGCACAGGATATGATTCCTGGTTCAGAAATTCCTCTGTGGTTCACTCCCATTAAAACGGGAGAATGGGAAGTGATTTGCGGCCAGCTTTGTGGAAATGGGCATTACGCCATGAAAGCCATGCTGACCGTAGAAGCTGCAAGCGATTTCCAAAACTGGCTGGACGGCCAGGCCCCGGCTCCCGCACAGTAAGCCAGCTGGGAGCACCACCTGGGAGCGCCGACGTCCCCGTCGGCAGACTCTTCTTTGCCGGGCACGCCGACGTCCTCGTCGGCTGAAAAAAGCGCTGTTTCACACAAAAGTCGCTAAGTTTTTTTTAAAATGGGGTAATGCGAAGAAAAGTGAGGTGGTGCGCGCTGGAAGAAGTACCTCACACGAAGGAACAAAGCCACGAAGAACTTCTGGATTAGCCGCTGAACTCGCAGAAAAGCGCGGAAGTTTTTTTTATCCTAAATTTTTTGCTTGCATGAAGAAATTCAGAGGATTAAAAGAGATTTAATTCTTTAAATCCTGCTATGTTTGGAATTATTTGCATCCTTATCAGTTTTTTGTGTATTGGAGGGCATGTAGGGATTCGGAAGATTCGGCAAAGGCCTCCCGGCAAAAGCGAGGTTGTGGATATTTGTTTGCTGTATGCGATGATTTTCTGGGTTGGGATGATAGGGGTAGTGTTTGGATTTATTCCACATGTGTTTTTTGCCGATGCGACAGCGGAACGGATTGGATGGGTAACTGGAAGTCCATTTCAGTTTGAGGTGGGGGTGCATGACGGTGCCTGGGGGATATTGGGATTTCTTTGTATCTGGTTCAAAGGGGGCTTTCGTGCAGCAACCGGATTAGGCTGGGGGCTTTTCATGCTGGGTGCTGCAGGTGGGCATGTGTACCATTCGGTCGTACATGGAAATTTTGCCGAATATAATTATCTGATGATCTTTGTAGACGGCTTTATCGCATTCGCGCTTTTTCTTCTGATTTATCTCGATTGGAAATGGAATCGTTTTTCTCTGAAAAGGTGAGCTAGACATGCGTTTCTGAACTTTTGGCTGACGGGGACGTCGGCGCTCCCAGCGTAGTGACGTGTCACCGCATCCTTAAATAATTTTCTTTGAAATGAAATTGACACAAAATCAACACAACTTTGTATCTTGTGTTGATTTTTATTTCAAATACATTTGACATTCATGAAGTGGGTGATTAAAGCTAGGGAGCAATGAATGTTACCCCCCTTAAAAAAGAATTGCGTCCGGGTGAGCTGGTGAGGCGTTTTTTAGAGGAGAGGTACTTGGCTGAAGGGGAAGTTGGGGGGCGCTTGCCGACATTGGAAGAGATTGCATTGCATTTGGGGGTAGGGAAATCGACGGTACGGACCGTGATTGGGAGGTATGTAGAGGAAGGCGTGCTGGCGTCTGTACCTGGGCGTGGGACGTATGTCATGAAAGGGATTCGGATCAGGAGTGAAGGGATGGTCCTGGCGACGAATTTGCAGGCATTGGGTGGGGAGGCGGCGCATATCGCGAACTGGTCGGAAACGATTTATCTGGCCGCAGTGAAACGGGCTGGAGAAATGGGGAGAGGGATACGGGTATTGCCGGTTGTGGGGGGAGGAGATGCGAAGGGGGTGCATCGGGAATTGTTGAAACAAATGGGGGAAGTGGACATGGTTTTATTGTTTCCCTGCCGGGGGCGAGAAGAAGTACAGCGTAAATATGAGGCTGCCGGGAAAATTGCGATTCTGGTGAATCCACCGGAAGTTGGTGCGACACGAGATTTTGTCAGCAGTGATTATTATCATGCGGGGAAAGCGGTAGGGGAAGCGTTTTATGAAGCTGGGAACCGGAGATTTTTATTTTTGGGACCAGTAAACGTGAAAGAGAGTATTTCTTCGCGTTTATTGGTTTATGGCTACGGGGAAGGGACCAGTCGGGATTTGGACAGGAAAGTGGAATTTGCGGTGAGGGCATGTGGGATTGAGCCTGGTGGAGAAGATCTGAAAAAAATGCTGTCGGGCGTGCCGTTTTCTCCGGAAGTTATTTTTTGTGCAGGGGATAAAATTGGGTGGACGGTATGGGATGGGTTAAAACGAAGAGGGTATAAAATTCCGAGAGAAGTACGGATTATTGCAGCGACCGGGATGGAACAGGGGGATCAGAGGGGAAGAGTATTGACCCGGGTGTTGCAGCCTATGGAAAGGGTGGGACAGAGAGCTGTGGACTTATTGTGTCAGCGTTGGGATCAGAAATTAGCATCCGTCACAGGAGAGGTTTTCCCTGCGGGGATATTGTTGGGCAATACCACACGCGATGCAGAAAATAAAATTTTGAAATGTAAATTTAATTAACAAAATATAAGAGCAATGGATGAAGAGTCCGTTGAAGGTTGAGAAAATAAGAGCATGAAAAAATCAGAATCAAGAGAAAAAAAAGGGATGAGATGGTGTGGGACAGCAATTGCGTTTATGGGGATGCTATCCATTGGGACAAATAGTGTCCTTGGTGAGACAGAAGCGGAAGGCGCTGCATTATCCGGAAGCGAGCGACGGCTGGCGGTAGCGCAAGTGAAAGTGGAGGGAGAAGAAGGGGTGCAGAAAATGCTGGAAGCACTGGGAGATAAAGAGGCGATGGTTCGACGTGCAGCTATCAGAAAGCTTGCAGGAGCTCTGGATCAGGAAGCGGTGCAGGCTGCTTTAAAGAAAGCGGCGACAGAAGACAGTGATCCTTTGGTTCGCCGTGTGGCATTTCGTTATTTAGGGAAAGCTGGGAGTGGTGCGTTAGATGCTTTAAAGCAAGGGTTAGAAGATAAAGATGTATTGGTGCGAATGACCGTGGTGGAAGTGGTTGCGGGGATTGAGCCAAGGACACCGGAAACAACAGCATTACTGGAATCTGTACGCGGAGATAAAGATGAAAGTGTCAGCCGTCTGGCATCGGATGCGTTGTGGACATTTACAGAAGATGTGCGTTCTTCACGGGATCGTCCCGAGGTTCAGGATTTTTATTTGTCGGTGGTACAGACGATTCCATTAGAAAAAACGGGATGGAAATTCAAGCGTGATTCCGCGCAGGTGGGGCATACGGAAGGCTGGCAGAATGCGGACTTCAACGCTGCGGACTGGGCAGACATTGAAATTGAACGCTCCTGGCAATCGGCGGGGCACAAACATGACGGAGTCGCCTGGTACCGTAAGAAAATTACTTTGCCGGAAAAACCGGATTATGACGGGGTCGAGTTAATTTTTGAATCGATTGATGAAAGTGCATGGATATGGGTGAATGGGGAATTTGCAGGGGCGCATGATTTAGGGCCTTCTGGATACAACCGGTTATTTGCCGTGGATGTAGGGAGCAAGCTCAAATGGGGGGAAGAAAATGTGATTGCAGTACGGGTTTTGAAGCGAACAGGAACACATGCGGGGATTTATGCGCCTGCAAGAATAGAAGTTTTGAAAAAGAAATAAGGATATGAAACGGAAAAATTTCTTTATTAAGCGAGGATATATCATGGATTTAAGAAAAGTAGGTATAACGATAGCAGTGAGCCTGGGTGCAGTTTTTGGCGGGATGCATGAAGGTCAGGCGACAGCATGGGCGTGGCAACAAGAACTGACCGGAGAGTTGGCGAATGCGGAGGGCGTGATTGCATTATGGCGATTTGATAAAGAAGCGCCGGGAGAAGATAATTCGGGGAACCGGCATGTAATGGTTGTGCGCGGAACCGAGACGCAATTTGTAGAAGATGGGAAATTCGGAGGCGGGTTAAAAGTGGAAGGCGATGCTCAGGAAGGGGCGGGAGGATTGGTCAAAAAATCTCCGGAATTAACTCCGGAAGGGGCGTTTAGTATTGAAATGTGGATTCGTCCCAGTGAAGCGCTGACGCAACGTGAGACGGCTTATCTGATAGATAATAAATATCTGAATCAGGATAGTGAGCGGGAAAAAGCCAACCATGGGTATAACCTGCACCTTCGTCGTTCAGGAGATGCGGGAGGTGACAACTACACCTTGGTTGCTGCGCTGGGGCTGGCAGAAGGTACGGAACAGGTGCGAAGCTCTGTGATTAAATTGCCTGCAGGCGAATGGGCGCATGTGGCATTTACGTATGATGGAGAAAAAGTCGGGAAGTTTTATTTAAATGGACTGCTGGTGGGGGAAAAAGAACTGAAAAACGGGGGAAGTGTCCAGCAGGCAAACCGCGATCTGGTGATTGGAGACCGGGTAGGAAGTACTTATTATCGCTTTGCAGGTACTTTTTCGCAGGTGAGGCTTTTAAATAATGCGATGGATTATGCCGGGATGATGACCAAAGGGGTGCACCTGACTGCTTCTTTGGATTTTGCCCGGAAAAATTATTTCCGGATGGAGGAAGATCAGGGGTCGAAAGTGCTTGTGCATAATCGCAGCGGAGAAGAACTGAAGAATGTACGTGTGGCGTTGCAGATTGAAGGCCAGCCACAGACCTTTGTGGAAGTTGCCGGCGTAAAGGATGGGGAATCAAAAGAAATTGAAATCCCTTTTGATACCACATTGAAAGCCGGGGACTATCAGGTCACTGCGGTCATGGTGGATAAAGAGGGTAAAGAATTAGGCAATCCTGTGGTGCTGGAATATGCATTACATCATCGGATTAATCCGGACAGAATGCCGGTGGTGATGTGGGGAGGATCCAGCGTGCCGGATCAATTACGCGAGATAGGGTTTACACATTATTTTGCAATTTTCCAAAGTTCCACCGCAGATCCGATTGCCTTTTATCGGGAAACTTCACTGGATTCTGTTTACTCCACCCTGGATCGTCTTGTGCCAATAGGGATGGAGGCCGTTGTGAAAATTTCTCCGGTGAGTAGTCCCAGAATGGAACGGGAACCATTGAATAAATACGGACGCGTGGATCGTAATGGAAACCCCTACAGCCGCAATAACGTGGATGGGCTCTTTCCGGAGGTTCAGGAAATTTTTCGTAAAGCTGGAGAATGGGCTGCCGAAAAGTTTGCATGGTCTCCGGTGGCGACTGCGTCATTGATTGACACAGAAGTACGCGATGGAAGTCGCCCGAGTTTTCATGACATTGACAAGGAAGCGTACAAGGAGTTTTCCGGTAAGGAAATTCCTAAAGAAATTGCCGGTGCGCGTGGGGTGCCACGTGGAAGTATTGCCGGATTTCCTGCGAATGGCGTTCTTCCTGATGACTTCCCGGTGCTGGAATATCTGCGGTGGTTCTGGAGAGTGGGAGACGGCTGGAACAAGTTGCATTCGATTGTTCATCACGAATTGAAAAAAGGGTTTGGAGATGATTTCTGGACCTGGTTCGATCCGGCAGTACGCGCACCCAGTATTTGGGGAAGCGGTGGAGATGTGGACTATTTAAGTCAGTGGACATATTCCTACCCAGACCCAGGTAAAATTGCTCTGGCAACAGATGAACTGTTTGCAATGGCTGATGGAAAACCGGATCAAAAGGTCATGAAAATGACGCAAGTCATCTGGTATCGCAATCAGACGGCTCCCATGCCGCAAAATAAAGGGTCGCGCCCGGCAACTCAGGCGGCCTGGGAAAAAGAAGAAGCAGAAGCGAAGTTTATCACGATTTCACCAGATCATTTGAAAGAGGCGTTATGGTTGAAATTAAGCTACTCTGTGCAAGGGGTCATGTATCACGGGATTGGATCTCTGTTACCGAATCCCAATCCGGGTGGATATCGTTATACGAATCCGGATACCGTAGAAGCATTGAAAGATATGCTTAAAAATGTCGTGGAACCATTAGGCCCTGCCTTAAAAGCGGTTCCGGAAATTTCTTCTGATATTGCAGTGCTGCAAAGCTTCACCTCCCAGATGTTCGAATCCGGAGCGGGAACGTACGGCTGGGGCCGGGGTTGGGCTGCTGATTCCTATCTGGTCTTACGCTATGCAGGTATCCAACCAGATATCATCTATGAAGAACATATCCAAAATAAGGCGTTGGATAATTATAAGGTGCTGGTAATGACAGAATGCCAGGTGTTAACAGAGTCGATTGTCAAAGCAATCCATGCGTTCCAGGATGCAGGCGGGATTGTGATTGGAGATGAAAAACTCTGTCCGGAAATTCAAGCGGATATTTTAATGACATCCTTCCGTCGGGAAGTTCCTGATCAGGATAAAAAGCTGATGCTGGAAAAAGCGACTGCTTTGCTGACGGAACTGGATGGATATTATGAGCGCTCGCTTATTGGAAGTAACCCGGAAATTCTGGCACGCAAGCGCGAAGCAGAATCAGGACAATATGTGTTTCTGGCAAATGATGCGCGGAAGTATGGAAATTATGTAGGGCATCATCGCATGGTGATGGAAGAAGGGGTGCCTGCGGAGGGCGAAATCAAGGTGAAGGATGGACATCCTCATGTCTTTGATCTGGTGAATCGCAAGAAAGTTTCTGCGACGAATCAGGAAGGATGGACAAATTTCGCGGTATCCTATGAGGGAGGCGGAGGCGGAATTTACCTTTTGTTGGAAGAACCTGTCCAAACGGTGAAAATTTCCGGAAAAGATTCTGTAAAAGCAGGAGAAAAACTGGAAATAAAAGTGGAGGTCCAATCTGCGGATAATAAAACGGTAGAGGCAGTCATTCCGGTCACTGTAACCGTGAAGGATGCAAATGGAGAAACCGCTGAAAAAACCGGGTTTTACGCTGCCGAAAAAGGAGAAATGAAATTGGATCTGGATATCGCAGCAAATGATGCGATCGGCGAATGGACGGTTGAAGTGGAAGAAGCAACGCAGGGGATCAAGGGCGAATATAAATTCCAGGTACAGAAATAAAAACTAGAGGGTCCAACCCCCTCCATTTTTTAAAAGGAGAAAACAAACATGAAAATCAAAGTGATGCCTTGGATGGCAGGTGTGATAGGCACCATCGTTTGTGCCCAGGGAGGGTATTCCCAAACAGTTTCTGAATGGATCTCTACCACTGCAGGTGGAGAATGGACAGACCCCCTGATGTGGGATAATGGGGTTCCTGATGGAGCTTCCTATCACGCCGTGTTTCCTGTTACAACGACATCTGGTGCAAAAAATGTGACGATTACGGATGCGGATATTCAAGTGAATCGTGTGATTCGCGAAAGTGGAGTAGCCGGCCCGGGATATTGGAGAATAGGAAGCTCCGGAACAGGTGTGCTTACATTTGTCGGAGAAGATGCAGGCATTTATTATGAAGGAAGTTCATATAGTAGTGATGCTTTGCGTTTTGATGCAAAAATTGCAGGAACAGATGGACTGATCGTTTCAGGAAGTAGTCGGGTTCTGATCTATAATAACGGAAATACTTTTACCGGTGGCGTGACCCTGCAGGGAGGGTCGGTTATTTTAGCCACTTATAATCCGTTAGTGTTGAATAATAATGCGATCACGGTGAAATCCAGTTCCCAGTGGATTATGAATTTTGATATCGCACGTGCTTACACGAATGATATCCATTTAGAAGCAACGTTTCATATGCGCCCCCAGCAGGAGGTGTTAGTGACATATGGAGGGAATATCACGGAAAGTGGAGGATCAAGAAACGTACGTTTTTCTTCGTATAACGGATTAGGGAATATATTATTGACGGGGGATAATGCATATTCCGGGGAGACGATCATTGGGACAACCGCTGCTAGTTCTAATATGATTGTGCATGCAGGTTCTGATACCGCATTGGGGACGGGTATTCAAGTAACTCTGGTAGCCACAGGGATTCAAAATACGCTGGCTCTGCAGGATAATGTGACGATCAGCGGGAAAAATTTGTCCCTGAATGGGACAGGAAGTAGCGCGGAAGGCGCGTTGCGTTCAACAGTGGGAAACAATATCTGGAATGGGACTGCAGTTATTGGAGCAAACAGTACGGCCTATTTGGGAGCGAGTGAAAATGCGAGTCTCACGATGAAGGGAGATATTTCGGGAACGGCCCATCAGGATGCGACAGAAGGGATTGCCAAGGTGGGATTGGGAAGTGTGATTCTGGAAGGGAACAATACCTTTACAGGAGGGGTCCGGGTTCTGGAAGGGAATCTTACAGGTGCGCATAACAATGCACTGGCAGGAGGAAACCTGATTTTGGAAGAAGCCGGAAATGTTTCTCTTACGATCGCAAATGGGGTCGAACTCGCGGTGGATGATCTGACTTTGGGTGCAGATGCAGAGTTTGTTTTTGAACTCGGGCTTGCATCGGTCGATACTTTATTGGCTGTAGCCGGAAATCAATCAGGATCAGCAACCTATACGGTGAATATTGTGGATGTGGGCGGGCTTGAAGCAGGAACCTATACTTTAATGACGGTGGCAGGAACCGCAAATGCTGCGGGATTTATTCTGGGGGATACTGCAGGATATGATATGACACTTAATTGGTCAGAAAATACCCTGACATTGAATGTGATTCCGGAACCAGGAATGGGAATTCTTATTGGGATTGGTGGTCTGGTATTAGGTCTGCGGAGGCGCAGATAATTTGAAGCGGTGACGGCCAGAGGATTTGTTTCATGCAAAGGGCGCAGAGGTCGCTAAGGATTTTTTAAAAAAAATTTATGCGAAGGACGTTTACGTTAACATTTTTTATTTAAATTTTATCAAAAAAAATCTGCGTTAATCTGCGGATGAAAACAGACGTATTGATCTGCCTGTTTTTAAGAATTTTGGGCAAGAGTGAAGCCCTACATCTCCGCGCTTTGCGTGAAACAGGTCTGTTCAGCCGACGGGGACGTCGGCGCTCCCAGGGGATCGGCGTGTTCCCAGGTTACCAGGCGGGGGTGAGGATGTTGAGGGCCTGGAGATAGATCTGGTGCTGGCCTGCGCGATTGAGTTCCGTGGAAACGACGCTGATGATGTCGTCTGATCCGGCCGGGAGCATGGCTTCGAGAAGCTCTCCAGAGGGGAGTGAGGTCGATGTGTAGAGAAACTGGGAATCCGGTTCATGCACAATCTCGATTTTTGCGGAAGCAATTTGAAGCGAAACTCGATTCAGAGAAGGCCCCGCTTGTTCCTTGAGCGTGATTTGAATGGGTGTTCGGGATTGGGAGTTTTCAAAATTCAGAACCCCGGAAGATGCCGAACCGTCTCGATAGGTCCAGCCGATTTGAACGGCAAGACAACCTGCAAGCAGCAGGGCTGTGGATGCCGCCCCGGGGGCATGACTTAATTCAAGCCGGGTAATCTGATCCGAATTCTGCTGGATTTCCGGATGGTCAAAAAGGTGTGCCAGCGCCAGCCGCCAATGAATAATCCGCGTCCAGTTCAAGTCGCACAGTGTCATACGTGCTTCTACTTTGTGAATGGCTTCTTTGAGCGATTTACATTGTGCGAAGGGATGTTTCCAGGATTGAGAATCGAAAAATAAACGGTCGATCCATCTCCAGAGTTGAGGCGGGGGCTCTTCAGGAAGTTCTCCCTGCCACCAGAAATAAAGCGGAAGGTCAGAGTCCAGATGGGAGAAGACAATATTTGGGATACGTTGTTCCGGATGTCCACGCAACAGAAAGGAAATCTGCTCGCTGCATACTTGTTTGCCTCCACTTCCGACTCTATGGCAATGGGCATTGATCCATGCGGTTACAGATTCCTCTTTGGATGTGCGATCGGAGCCGATAACAAGTGCGCGGCAGGCGTGATTTTTTGTAATGGTGGAAAGAAGTTCTGTATTTTTCTGAATGGAATCCACCCCTTCGCCCAAGACGGCAAAATTGATGAGAGAAGCACGCGCGCGTGTATCGCTGGAAAGTTCCCAGAGTTTTTTAAGCTCATGATCGATTTTTCCGATTTCGACCTGGATACCTGGAGTCATGGAGTTGTCAGTATTCATGGGATATGAAGAAATGGGAGAAAATTAACTGGCTGGAGCATGATTAGAGGCGTCTCCAGATTCTGCCGTCGCGGCTGAGAAGTTCTTCTGCCTCTTCCGGGCCCCAGGAACCGGAGGGGTAGTGGAACAGACCCGGTTGGGGCATGGATGAGAGCCAGCCGTCGCGGATTCCGTCGATAAATTCCCATGCGGCTTCCACCTCATCGCGTCGGGCGAAGAGGGTTGCATCACCGCTCATGGCATCGAGGAGCAGGCGTTCGTATGCTTCGGGGCTGGGTTTTCCGAAAGAGGTTCCGTAATGAAAGTCCATTTTGACCGGTTCAATGCGAAGTGTTCCGCCAGGAATTTTTGCCTGTGTACGAAGAGAAATCCCTTCGTCAGGCTGGATGCGGATGACCATCACGTTACTGCCGAGCAAAGATTCTCCTTTATTAAAAAGAACGGATGGGGCGGGCTTGAACTGGATGGCAATTTCTGTGCACGATTTGGGAAGCCGTTTCCCTACACGCATATAAAATGGCACCCCGGCCCAACGCCAGTTGTCGATCACAATTTTGAGTGCGACATACGTTTCCACCATGGAATCTTTCGCGACACGTTCTTCTTCGCGATATCCAATCACGGGTTTGGCATCAATAATCCCGTCGGCGTATTGCCCGCGCACAACATTGCGTGCGACATTACTTCCGGTGATCGGGCGGATGGAGCGCAACACTTTTACTTTTTCGGTACGCACACTATCTGCATCCAGATCGGTTGGAGGTTCCATTGCGGTCAGGCAAAGGAGCTGGAGCAAATGGTTTTGCACCATGTCGCGGAGAGCACCGGCGTGTTCATAATATCCACCACGCCCCATTACCCCAAGAGGTTCACTCGC
>CAKUMP010000023.1 GCA_934667795.1 uncultured Chthoniobacterales bacterium
CTTCTTTAAAATGTGCCGCCGGGGCAACTACCGTAACCTGAAGCTGCCAGCCTTTAGGAGAAAAATAAAGGATTGAACGCTTGAAAGCTTCGCCAAAAAGCTCGTAACTCGCTTGAACTTCCAGAAACGGGATATTGTGCAGATTTAAGGGGTTGGTTATTTCCTTACCGATTTCAATATCTGTTGCATCTTTTGGAAGAGAGGTTTGGACATTCAGCGTTAATTCCTCTTTTGTCAGTGGAAAAGGAGGGTTTCTCAGAACTTTGAAATGTACCTCTGCCTGTGACAGCTTGGGGGGATACAATTTAAAATTCGACGCATCGATATTTTCCCAGGTCCATTCTCTCGGGAGATCGAGAAAAACGTCTGAATCCTGGTCTTGAAAGCGAAGCGCTTTAAAAATGACCTCTTCCTGATTCCGATCATAAGGGGTCGCCGTGAGATTCAGACTCGCATGAAGAGACAAAGGAATGAATAAAACTAACAGGGAATAAACAAGAATACGCATGGATTTCCGGTCATTAGAACATTTTTCAATTCCATTTAAAACTCCATATACCAACGTTGGCGAGAATATTTGATGGTGTAGAGGAATCCGGGAGGTGGGTTGCTAAGGAACGTTTCCTCAAAAAACCAGCGCCGGTTGGGAGCGGAATACACATTCCCTTTCCCCCACCTGTAATTCGCCTGCTCACTGCGGAAGAGCTGAATCATGGAACCATAATAAGTAAAATACTTGCCTCCCCAGTCTTCCAGAAAGCGTGGGAAATTTTCTACCCCGCCGGAATACTCAACTCCAGGCCCTGTGGGGACATTCCCGGAAACAATCGCAGTATTGACTGTCGTGTTGGTGGCTTTCCGGCTGCCAACAGAATTGGTAGAGTTACTGTCTGACCACGCATTGGACAGAACATTGACCGCATCGCCCAGAACTGCGGCAGGACGCACCTGATAACCGGAGACCGTACGTTCATCAAATTTATTGTTGGTATTGGAACGCGGCTGTTTATCCAGAGAACCGTTACTCTTGTATGTACTGCCAGTATTATAATCTCCCTGAATATAAATTGGATTTTCGCTGACAAAAGTCATCCCGACGAGATCACCGGAAACCGGGTCGGTTCGAGCGGGCAAATAAGCTCCATTCTGGAGGCGAACTGCACGGTGACGGTTATTCGAAGGGTTCGCACTGGTGTCCACCATGTAAATCACCCCGTTCCAGTCGTAACTGGACAGATCAGGAAGGGTGGTGTTGCCGACTTTTCCACCGCCATCCAGTGCTTTTCCAAACTTGGCTACATCCAGGCTACTGACGCGGACGTTTGCTCCCACGCGGTTGTCCTGGAGTTGCTGACCCGTAACGACAGACTTTGTGACGGCCTCGTAAAGGCTTTTGTTAATGCCTGATGAGTTGGCGGTGACCTGTGTGCCATTAGCGTTATAGACGGTCACATTTTGATTGTTATCGATATGGACACGGACACTGGCCTGGTAATAGAGGCGGCGGTCATCGGTCTGGAGTGGATCGGAATGTCCACTGACAGGACGTTGAACCAATTCGATATAGCCGTCATTATTGGGGTTATTATCGGTCGTGTCGAAGGATTCTGTGGGGTCGAATCCGAGGGGCTGGTTGGTAATTCCTTGAGCCGGTGGAATATTGGAATTCCAGCGAGGAGCAACAGGGGTTGCGTTATGGTTGGTGTCACCAGGAGCAAACCCAATTTCCCAATCGCCAGCGAAAGTGACTTTATCTTCAAAACGCAGACTGTTATGTGCGGTGTAAAGTGTACTGTTCGTATGAACCCAGCCATCGATCACCTGTTCAGGTCCAGGATGCATTTCGCAGATATCCTGGAAAAAAATGGCATATTGCCAGGGGTTTTCCCGCTGTTTTTCAAAAATGCGACGAACGCGTGCGGTGATCGGTCCGCCCATAGTGTTGAGCGTTACATCGGCACTGGCGAGGTAGTACACGCTTTGGATCTCGCTGGTTTGTCCGAGAACCGTATCTGGCGTGCGATCGGCTGCCAGTCGAGGGTAATCCCATTTTCCATCTGCATAAACGACGGTAGGTTTAATGGTTTCGATTGCAAAATTGTCGAGCGTATAACTTTTTCCAGGAAACAAGTTGGTGGCAGGTATTGGGAGGCTTGTATAGTCGGATGCAGGTTTATGTTCTTCCGGGCGTTCGCGACTGATTTTGCGCCAGGTTGCATAAGCAACTTCCAGATGTCCGTCCGCAATAGCGACCGCATCTGCGAGTGTCTGGCTACGGGCGACGTTTCGGAAAAGGGTTTGCGTAAAAAGTGCGCCTGCACCGAGCAGGGCACTGAGGGTCACCAGAAGCATCAGCACGATGACCATGATGTTTGCTTGGCGATTAAGATGAAAATATGGAGTTTTCATAGTTTTCACAGGGATAAGGTTAAGTGGTAGTTAAAATTATTTTGAAATAGCGATTCGAGCCCGTTGAGGGATCCAAGAGTCGATAAACATATTGGTCGCGAGGTAATCACGGTTGGAAGAGGTACTATCTGCAGTAGAAAGATTTACAGCGGCGACCTGACGTGCGTGGGGAGCGCCTGTCGCGTTGGTCGGAGTACTGAAGGGAGAAGTGCTGGTGATTCCACGGGCAATCACGGTGAAATCGGATGAAGTTTCTCGTGGATAAAAGCGCAGTTCTTCGTCTGTGACCAGGTAAGTGATTTTATCAGAAACCATAGCGGTGATGAGCAGAGCGGATGATCCTGTCGTATCGTTGGGGTCATAACCGGAAGGTACGGAGATTTTCATGGGGGCGTTTGTTGCCAGCGTAATATTTCTGCTGCCACCTGAAAGATTGCCTACCGCGGTGATGCGGGCTTCATAACGGTGCGAAGGGATCAGAAGGTATTGGCCGACTTCCGGAGTAAAGGAAGTCACGCCTACTCTGACAACGCTTGCGCCAGCATTGACTGTTGCGGTAACAGGAAAGGGACCTCCGGCGAGTTGGTGGACCATAATGCCTGCACTGGGTCCTTCTCCAGTGATGGCGTCGCGGTTTTCATCTACCAATTGTGGGATCGAGAGCGAGCTATGGAGGTCATTTAACATGCGGGCCACCCCGGAACGCGCTTCCGCATGGGCTGTATTGACAGCAACATTTTTGGCAAAAGCATTTAATCCATAATTTGCGGAAGCGATGATTGCGAGTCCTATACCACTGACCAGCGCGGTAGAAACCATGATTTCCACCAGGGTGAGTGCTTTCCTTTGAATAAAACAGGGAGTGAATTTCATAAGTCAGAAGCACGTAAAGTGTGAAGCGTCATGTTGCGGGTACGTCCACGGTATTCATAAGTGACATTCACTGTAATGGCGCGAACGGGAAGCTGGGTTCCCCCTTGTGTGATATTCGGGTTAGTAACCGTAGTTGTGACTGTACCAGAGACAAGTGTTTCGTCGGTTTGAGGGTCAATATAGATGGGGACATCATTGGCGGTAGTGGTACCTAAAACGAGTTCCGGGGAAATATCATCCAATTGCGGGATAAAGCGGTTATTGAGGACACGATCAATCTGGTTTTTGGCAACGGTCTGAGCGCAAGTGTTGAGACGACTGACGGCAGCATGGTGATTGAGGACCGTCATCGTCACGATCGTCCCGCCGATTGCCAGAGCGAGAATCGCAGAAGCGGTAACGACCTCTAAGAGGGAAAAACCGTGATTTTTAAATTTGGATGGACGCCGCATGTACATGAAAATAGATTAATACTATGTTACAGGAATAGCATATTGATACCTGTAATTCTATAAAGTAGCATGTTTTATGCCTATTGTTGATTATGAAAATTGGGGAAACGGGTAAGAATCTGGAAAAATGGGGACAAAAATGAGTGTTTTGGTTGTTGGGTGTGGGTATTTGGGGGAGCGTGTGGCGAAAAGATTCAAAGCACAAGGGCATGAGGTGATAGGGTGGGCGCATTCGCAGGCATCTGTACAGCGCTTGGTGGAAGAAGTGGGGATTGAGGGCGGAGAAGTGGATATTCGGAATAAAATGGCATGCCGGGAAGGGGAATATTCCACAGGCATAGTAGATGTCGGGATTATGTGTGTGTCCACTCGCGGAAGTGGAAAACGGGGGATCGAATCGCTGGAAGCGTATCAGGAAACGTATTTAAAAGGGGCGAGAAATTTATTAAGCGTATTTCCGGATACAAAATGGATTTATACGAGCAGTACATCTGTTTATGGGCAGACAGGAGGGGAAGAAGTGGACGAAACTGCAGAAACCGAGCCGATGAGTGCGACCAGCCGGGTGTTATTGGAAGTGGAATCGGAGTTTCTGCGTATGGGTGGGGATGTTTTGCGATTGGCTGGGTTATATGGCGAGGGGAGATCGGTTTATTTAAGAAATTTTCTGGAAGGACAAGGGAAGATTGAAGGCGACGGCAGTCGGATTGTGAATCAAATCCATGTGGAAGATGCCGCTGATGCCGTTTTAACCGTCGCTGGAAGAGACAAAGGCGGAGAAATTTATAATGTTGTCGATGACACTCCTATGACACAGCAGGCGCTTTATGAACTTCTGGTAAAATACCTGGGAGGAAAACTGCCGGAAACGGTAGAACCCGATTATCAGAAAAAGCGCGGATGGACGAGCAAGCGGGTTTTGAATGGAAAACTTAAACAACTGGGCTGGACCCCGCATTACCCCGGGTTCGAAACGTTCCTAAATCCCTAATTATGATTTCGGATTTCGGATTGTGGATTTCGGATTGTGGATTTCGGATTGTGGATTTCGGATTGTGGATTTCGGATTGCGGATTGTGGATTGTGGATTGTGGATTGCGGATTGTGGATTTCGGTCACAAATCATAAATCATAAATCATAAATCCGAAATCCGAAATCCGAAATCCGAAATGGATTATCGTAATGGTTCGGCTTTGAGGATTTCCACGGTGCGGAGGAGGCTCATGGTGGCGAGATCGAATTCGGTGAGGAGGGTGCTTCCAAAGCGTCGGAAAACGACTACCAGGCGGTTTTGTTCCAGGAGTTCTGCGGATTCGAAGTGCGAGACTTCGTCGAGGATTTCATTGTAGAAAGCGCCCACATCATTGCTGACCGCGATCGTGAACAGCGGGGACTTGGATGAAGCATCGGAAGAAGCCTTTTGCAGCACATAAATTCTCCAGAGGAGCACCGGCTTTTCTGTGTTTTCGAGTGCAAATTTCAAATCTTTAGTGATACGGATTTCTTCCGCATTATTTTTGAGGAGCCAGCGGATTTCGCCGGAATCGGAATCATAGAAAACGTAATTTTTGATTTTGGCAGAAGAGGAATATTTGGAGAATCCGATACTGGCAGAGGAGTGATCGACCAGGGAGCCGATGAACACGGGAGTGTTGGGGACCTGGTTGAAATGGGAGATGCGGTAAATGAGGTTGTTGGAATCTTCTCCATCGGCTTCCGCGCGCACGACAGGAGGAAGTGTTTCGGAGCGACGGGAGTCGCGATAAGACGTGAAAAGCCCGAAAAGAATCGTGCCGGATGCACCAATAAGAATTGCCAGGATGATAATTCCATTGATTCGCCAGATAATACGGTCGAGTTGAGAAGGTAAATTCATGGATACGGGGAGAAAATGCCAGTATTAGGGGTTCTTGTAAACGAGAATCGTATATGAGAAAGAGGGGCGTACCAGGACAGAAGTGCTTTAAATGGACCTTTCCTTACGTCTTCGAGAGCAGGAAATTGAAATCCTGGAGGGTGAGAGGAGAGGGCTGGGGGGCATCGGATGGGTGGAGAAGTTCTTCAAACAGGGAGAGTTTGGTTTTTTTGAGCGCAAGGATTTTTTCTTCGACGGAATGCCGCAGGATGAGTTTATGGATAAAAACCGATTGGGACTGGCCGAGTCGATGTGCGCGATCGGACGCCTGGTTTTCGACTGCGGGGTTCCACCAGGGATCGAGATGGAGAACATGGGACGCGCGTGTGAGGTTGAGGCCGGCGCCTCCTGTGCGCAAAGAAATAAGGAAAACGGGTGGTGCAGTGGGGGTTTGGAAGCGTTGGACGAGGGGTTGGCGCTTCGGGATGGGGGTAGAACCGTCGAGACGAAGGAACGGGATTTTGTGAGAAGTGAGAATGGGTTCGATGAGATCAAGAGCACGGGTAAATTGGGAAAAGACCAGGCAGGCCTGATTTTCGACGATCAACTCCTGGATTTTCAGTAAAAGGAAATCGAATTTTGGAGAGGAGGCCGGGAGGGTGGGGTCGATGAGTGCGGGTGAGATACAGAGCTGGCGGAGTTTGGTTAAAGCGGCGAGCGCGAGAATACCGGCCTGTTGCGGGGACTGATGCGAAAAGGCATGGAGGACATTATTACGGATTTTTTGGGTTGTTTCTTCATAAAGTGCTTGCTGGGTTTCGGATGGATCGAGAAAGACAGAGGTTTCGATCTTGGGCGGAAGGTCTTTCAGGATTTGCGCTTTGGTACGCCGCAGCAGAAACGGACGGGCACGCTCAATGATCGCAGAAGAAAATTTAATTGCATTCTGGAACGATTTGTAGGTGCCCAGCAGATCCGGGAGGACAGTGTGCATGATGGAAAAAAATTCTCCATGATGGTTTTCCATCGGGGTGCCGGTGAGGCAGAGCTTAAAATGCGCTTTGAGCGAGCGACATGCTTTGGCACGACTGGAGTGGTAATTTTTGATCAACTGTGCTTCGTCAAAAATCACCGTGTGAAATGTGTAATCCGCCAGTTGAGAAATTTTCCGTCGGACAAATTCGTAAGTGGTGAGAATGACATCGGAATTCTGGAAGGAGAGGTAGGGTGTTTGGGAAGTGAAATGCGTGATGCGCAAGTGAGGATAAATTTGCTGGATTTCCTGCTGCCAGTTGGACAGGAGAGTGGGCGGAAGGACAATGAGATGTGGAACGTGGCGGTCAGGTGGGAGCAGAGAAGGAATGGAGTGGCTGTGAATAGCGGCGAGAAGCAGGATGGTCTGCAGTGTTTTGCCCAGTCCCATATCATCTGCGAGGCAGGCGCCGAGTTGGTTTTGATAAAGAAAAGCCAGCCAGGAGAAGCCTTCCAGTTGGTACGGACGTGGGATGAGACGAACCGCTGGTGGACAGGGGAGCTGAGGGATCCATTGGGGCTCGTGTAATTGAAGGAGGAATTTTTCCAGTGCGGGATGAAGTTCCAGCTTTACTTCGGGAGCAGAAAACTGGAGCCACGGGAAAACCAGCGTTTTGTGGATGCGGGTGTGATGCGTGGGAGGATCAGAAAATTCTGCGGAAACGGTGAAAGGAGCCGTCCGGGAAGGCAGTTTATTCAGATGAGAGGAAGCAGGAAGCAGGGTGAGGATCTGCTGAAGCAACTCTCGGCTTTTTTGGGGTAAAATGAAAATGGAATCTGTATTTTTTGGGAAAAATTTCCCGTGCAGGAGTGCTGACCAGAATTGAGGAGCAATGGGGGCGTCGTTGCAGCGAATCGTGATAAAGACATCCCAGTGATCTGATTTTGTACCGGGCTGGATTTTGATATGGATTTCGAGCGGGTGAAGTTGAAACGGAAGGTTGCCAAGAAGGACAGGGATTCGGGATTTTTCGGTAAGCGCCAGAATCGTGGGCAATTGCTGGAACAGAGCATTCCAGGGGGCGGAAAATTTTAGTGGGGATGAATGAGGGACTGGCATGAGCGTGGAAATATGCGCTGCGGCAAGAACCATGGAAGAAAATTGTCTGGCCCCGTGGGGATCCATGTTCCATTCGTCCTGGTGGTCAAGCGTCAGGATGGCTGGGAGAGCGTGTAACGAATGAATAATCTGCAGGGATTGTGTAAACGCTTTTTGCAGAGGTGCGATCAGTTGAGCAGGAAGTTTAAATTGAGAAAAATCCGGGACGGGAGGAGTGGACACACCGGAATGGGAAATGGTTTTTTTTAATAAGGGCAAAAAACAGTCCCGATAAATAATGGGGAAAAGATTTTCTTTGTAAAAAGGGAGAAGCGGGGTGAGAAGCAGTTCCAGAATGCCTCCCGCAGCATCGCTGAGGGTTTGATGCGCGATCGTTTGTAATGTCAGATGGGCATCCTGTTCGACATGCTGGATCTGGATTTTGTGGGGGATGGGACTTATTTTGGGTGAGGATTGGGGGAGTGGGGTGGAGTTTTTGGTGAGAAGAATACGGGGAGGGGAAGATTGCAGATCGGTGGGGTTGATCAAAAGCGAAAGGTTATTGAAAGCAGGTGCGGGGATGGGTTGTGGAGATAAATGGGAGAGAGTGTCGTGCATGGTATTCACGCTGTGTTCATGCGGGGAGGCGTGCTGGAGCAGGATGGTGGGTGGAGAAGGGAGGAAATACACATGCGGTTCAAGCGGGAGGAGCGGTGTGGAAGAGGGGTGCTGGGAAGAAATCAGGGAAGGGGTGATGTGCTGTCGGGAGGCATCGAGCTGAAGCTGAAACCGGATATCCTGATGGATCTGTTGAATGGGAATGGCTTTCCCTTCAGCGGTTTGGAGAAGAAGAGGAGAAGAAAGCGAAGGGAAGACCTGCTGGAGAAGATTCCAGAAACTGCGGCGCTGGATGCGTGGGTGATTCAGACGCATGAGAAGTTCCGATTCCGTAGGGGAGAGCGGAGGACCATGGAAGTCTATTTCGATATGAGGCGTGTGCGTCGCATGAGGAGAAGGAAAAAGGATGAAATAATTTGCCGGTTCATCTTTTGTGGTTGTTGGCGCATCGGAAACAGGAGGAATCAAGAGCGGAGCAATTTCGCGATAAGTGGGCTCAGGGCCTTTTTTGGAGCCGAAGGAAAGGTAGTTTAAACTTCTGGTGGCAGCCATGAGTAATGCCAGCGCATGAGGACAGAGGGTGGGGGACTGAGAACCGGCGCAGGCATCACATGTCGCTTCCAGATGTTTTTCGGTATTTAATTTTAAATGCACTTCAGGCCCGAATAAATCCGAAACGCGACTGGTGAGGGTTTGTTTCTCCTCAGAAAAACGGATCGAGTTCAGAGCAGATTGAGAATAAATTTCAAATGCTTCTGAAAATTTTTCCAGCGTCCCCATTTTAAAAATATCGCCCATGCGCAAGGTGCGAAAATATTGAGGCAGCGAAAGTATGGAGGTCTTGACGGTATTCATGGGTGCGGAACACCCACAGATTCTCGCCATTCCAGATTGGCTGGAACGCGTATTTCCATTTGGCAGCTTTTGTCGGGAGATTTTATTTTCTCCATGAGAAGCTGAATGGCGGAGTGTGTGAGTGCATCGATATCCTGCCGGATTGCGGTGATGCGTGGCGACCAGTGGCTCGCCAGTAAAAAGTCGTCAAACGAAGCAAAGGAAATATCGCGAGGGATGGCGAGTCCACAGTCCCGAAGCCCGGAAAGTGCTCCAATGGCGAGAAGTTCAGACAGCACGACCAAAGCGCTTGGACGGTCTTTCCAGGATAAAAGCTCAGAAATGGCTTCCCGTGCCGCCCGAGGGTCATTCGGCATGTTACGAATCCATAAATTTCCCCCAAATACTTCTGCCAGCCCCTGTGCACGCTCAGTCATGCTTCGATCCTGAAAGGGCGCGTTAAAGACCAGCACTTTTTCATGCCCGGTTTCCTGAAGCTTGAGCGCAAGCGTACGCGATGCCCCAAGGTTGTCGGTCGCAACCAATGGACTCGATTCGTCGCAGTCAGGACGATCCAGAATGACCATCGGAAACTCCGGAGAAATCCCCAATGCTTTTCGATCAATTTTTTCCCGTACCGGAACCCATAACAGCCCGTCCACTCCTCGCGCCAGAAATGCGCGCACCAGCTCTTCTTCACTTTCTTCTTCATCCCGGCTGTGCGCCGCCAGCAATTGATACCCTCTTGCCCGTAATTCCATTTCCAACCCGTCCGTAATCCCTCCAAAAAATGGAGATTGGGCCGTCGGCAAAATTAACCCAATCAAATAACTCTTTTTCGTCCTTAACCCTCTCGCCGCAGGGTTCGCTCGATACCCCATCTCTTTCGCCGCTCGCTTCACCGCTTCTATCGTCTGCGGAGAATATTTAAACCCGTCAAAAGACTCGTTCAATACCCGCGAGACCGTGCAGGTCGATAGACCTACCGACTTCGCTACGTCCGCTATTGTCACTCGAAATTTCCCCATAAAATTTTATTCTTGCCAAAATGACGAATTTACGCAACATATAATCGATTATATGAAAGAACGAGTAAAAATATCAGATCAGGAGTTTGCGAGTCGGCTGGAGCGTACGATTGGGTACGTAAAAGAGAGTGGGCTGGATGCCTTGGTAGTACATTCGAATGAGGCGGATTTTGCGAATGTGCGATATTTATCGGATTACTGGCCATTATTTGAGAGTGCGGGGGTATTGATTGGGAAGACTGGGGATGTGAGGTTATTGATTGGGCCGGAGAGTGAGACATTTGCGAAGAGCCGGACGAAGATTCCGGAAGTGCAGAAACTGGTGGAGTATCGTGAGCCGGCGGAACCGGATTATCCGGGGATTCAGGTAGAGCCGTTGAAGGAACTGGTGAAGAAAGCCAGTGGTGGGGAAGTGAAGCGGATTGGGTTGGCAGGCTGGGCAGTTTTTCCATTACCGGTGTACATGAGCTTGAAAGAAGCATTTCCGGATGCGGAAATTGTAAAAGCGGACGACATTATGTTCCGTCAGCGCAGTATTAAATCGGAAGGTGAAATTGCCTGTCTGAAAGAAGCGTTTCGGATTGTGCGGATTGCGATGGATGAAGTCATTCCGCAGATTCATGAAGGGATGACGGAACTGCAGATTGCCGGACTGGCGCAGGGAGTCATTTATCGTGAAGGCGCGGAGTATGAAGGGTTGCCGCAGTATGTATTGGCAGGTGAAGCCAGTGCGCATGCGATTGGACGTGCAGGGTATCGTCAGATCAAAAAAGGCGACATCGTTCAGTTGAACTTGTCGGCACGGATTCACGGGTACTCTCCGAGTATCGGGATTCCTGTCAGTGTAGGGGAGCCGAATGATGCCAAGAGAGAATTGCTGGAATTTGGATTAAAAGCCCATGCTTACACGTTGGAATTGATGCAGCCCGGGCGTCCGGCGAAAGAAGTTGCGATCGGGTATGCGGAGTGGGTAAAAGAGCAGGGATACGGGGATTATCTGTTGTATGGACCTGCCCATGGACTTGGAATGATTGAAGTCGAGCGTCCCTGGATTGAAACCACTTCGGATTACCTCTTGCAGCCAGGAATGACCTTCCAGATTGACACCTATTTCTATACCCCGATTGGGACAGAATTAGAGAAGAAAAATGGGGGAGCATTTGGGTTGAGATGGGAAAATGGAGTGCGGATCGGGGAAGAAAAAGGAGAATTGTTTAGTCCTGCATTAACGGACCTCGTTATTGCAAACGTGTGAACAGGACAAACGTATGAAACTAGGTAATAAAATCTGGGTGTTTCCGGACGGGGATATTCCACCCCATGACCCCTATGATCTCGCGTTAAAGAATCAGGACACGCACGGGCATGAATCGCTTGTCGTACTGAATACGGGGGATCAGGCGGGGCAATTGAAAATGACCGTGTATTATTCTGACAAGGATCCGGTTGTTTTGGACATGGGAGAAATCGGGGCGAAGCGGGTTAAATGTTACCGAACAGATGAGCCTGTGGGGACAGAGGGGTATCGGATTCCGGAAGGGCAATATGCGCTTGTTCTGGAATGTACCACTGAAGTTGTTGCCCAGATCGGGCGGATGGATATTCGCCAGCCGAATCTTGCCTATTACACCGTCATGGGCTACCCTGCGGACACTGCAAAATAAGGATAAAAGATGAGTGGATTTGATGTCTTGTTGGGATTTGATATGGAAACCGACGTCGGTTCCTGGACACCCTTTCACGAGGGGTTGCGTCATGGAACTCCGAGGGTTCTGGATATTTTTCGCAAGCATGAAGTCACGGGGACCTTTTATTTTGTTGGGCATTCTGCCCGGGAAGTACCGGAATCGGTACTTGCGGTGAAAGCGGCGGGACACGAAATTGGGGCCCACAGTTTATATCATGAAACGGTGGGCGACCCCATCTTTCCGATTCCCGGAATCACGCCTTTGCTGCCGCATGAAGTCGAGCCGCGACTGCGTTTGAATACCGAGTGGGTTGAAGGGGTCGCCGGGGTGCGTCCGGTAAGTTTTCGTTGCCCGAGGTTATTTGGCGGCACACATGTGTGTAACGCGCTGGAAGCACTGGGATATGTCAGTGATTCCAGTTATCCGATGTATTTTTATCGGGAGCGGTTAAAAGCCTATCACCCGCATCGTGAGGACTGGACCCGGGAAGGGGATATGCGGCTGGTACAGATTCCGAATTTTGCCAACATGGCAATGGAAAGTCGGGATGAATACGGCCGGGATCGGGATCAATGGCCGAAATTCAGAACAGAATCCGCGGAAAGTCTGCTTTCGCATATTGATCAGTATCTGGGGTATGCGAAAGAGCAAGGGGTGGATCGTCCGGTTCTGTCGTTTTATTTTCACCCATGGGAATTCCACCCGATGCCGGAAGGGTTGATTCATTTTGGCGAAGGCGCAGTGTTGCCGGACCCTTTTATCGTGAAAAACTGCGGAGATGTCGCATGTCAGGAATTTGATAAACTGCTGACCGGCCTGAAGCAACGCGGCGGAGATTTCAAAACCGCAGCCCAGATTGCAGCAGAGTGTCCGTAAAGGGGGGGCTGATAGTAAAACCATTGCCGGATACTGAAATCCAGGCTATAATAAGACATGAAATCTTAAAATGATGGAAAGTCAGACAAACGCCCTTCATACCCTGCTTCTTGAATTGGCCGCCCGTTACATCTGGTGGAAATCCCCTGAGGAAGCCATTCGGTTTCCCAAACGGATTATGGCTCAAGTTATGGAAATGGGAAGTTATGAAGACGTTCTCCGGCTTACCCAGACCGCAAGTCCGGAAACGCTTAGAGCTGTCATTGAAACCGCGGAAGCAGGCTGGTTTTCCCCCAAGCCCTGGCATTTCTGGAATTACCAGCTTAGCCTCTGCGAACTCGACCAAGTTCCTCCGTTACCCCAAAAGAAAATTCCGGTAAATTGAACACGTTTAACCCGCACCTCGAAATCCTGCCACCACCCCAACAGGCTGTCTGGAAACTTCTTGCTCCCGCCAAGGAACTTGGATTCGTGCTTTATGGAGGAACTGCCATCGCTCTACGGCTCGGGCACCGGACTTCTGTTGATTTTGATTTTTTCTCCAGCCTCCCCCTCGATAAAAACCACCTGTTGGAAAAAATGCCCTTTCTTGGGGAGAAACCTCCTGAACAAGAGGAAACAAATACATTCACAATCATCATCAAGAACGTCAAATTTTCCTTCTTTGGCAACCTCACCTTTGGTTGCTACACCCAACCGGAATTAACTTCGGATCACACCCTGCAAGTCGCAGCGCTTGACGATCTCCTTGCTCTAAAAATCAAGGTCATCCATCAACGCTCCGAACAAAAAGACTTTCAGGACATCGCTGCCCTGCTACGGCATGGCATTTCATTAGAAAGAGGGCTAGCCATCGCTCAACACATGTTTGCTCCAAACTTTTCCCCTATGATCGCTTTAAGGGCACTCACCTATTTCGAGGATGGGGATCTTTCCTCTTTGTCAAAAAACGATAGGGAGACGATTATTCAGGCAACTCGATTCATTAAACCACTCCCCAAGGTTTCCCCAATAAGCCAGGAATTAAACGCCTGCTAAAGCAATTTAAGTAAGGTTGGTTATGAGAGGAGGAAAAAACAGATGAAACCGAAGACGGAGGAATTATTATACTGGCTGTTATGGCTGGCGGATGAGCGGGGGTCGGTTCGTATGTTGGGCGAAAAAGAACGGGAAATTTTGCAGCTATGTGACGTGGAACGTACATTTTTATCGGTAAATGCGAAACCCTATCTGACAAGAAACCGTTTGCCTGATGGTGTTGATGCGGTGCAGTTGACAGAGGAGGGGATTCGGCTTGGGTTGGGGGGAGTGGATCTGGATCAGGAATGGGGGCGGGAGTGGGATGGAAAATGGAGGATGGTTTTATTTGATTTACCGGAAACGTTGCGTTGGTTGCGATTGCGGATTCGGCGGATGTTAAAGGATTCGCATTTTGGAAATTTACAGAATAGTGTCTGGATTACTCCCTGGGATTTGACTCCGATCCGTATGGCGATGGGTGAAGGCGGCGCGGATGTAGGAAAGCTGGCGACTTTTGAAGGCACACCCGGGATCGGAGAAACTGCGGAAGATATTGTGGCACAGGCATGGAACTGGGAAAAAATTAACACCGCGTACGAACAGCACGCGGAGTTTTTGAAAGAATGTCCGCAGAAAAGTGCATTGGTTGAATGGGTAGAGTGGGCGAGGGAAGAACGTCAGCGCTGGCGGGAAATTTTACAACTCGAACCCCGTCTGCCCAAAGCCCTGTATCCGGAAGGATATCCAGGCGAAACGGTTTGGCGTCAGCGCCTGCTGGTTTTATCAAGCCTGGGCCAACGTATTTAGAATGGAGTGCTTCTTGGCAGGTCGCGAAGAGATTCCAGGTCGAGTTTATTATCGTACAGGGCTTTTCCGATAATGGCACCGTAGAGGTTGGGGAGGGTCGCGAGTTTACGAACATCTGCCTCAGAAGAAACGCCACCACTTGCGATCAGGTTTAACTCCAGAAAGGAAAGCAGTTTTTCCAGTTCCGCAAAATTAGGTCCCTGAAGCATTCCGTCGGTCGCGATGTCGGTATAAATAATGGTCCCTGCGCCGGCATCGGAAACCTGGCGGGCGAGATCGTGTGCGGTGAGGGAAGAGAGTTCAGTCCAGCCTTTGGTCGAGACCAGGCCATTTTTTGCATCAATCCCGACAGCGATTTTTTCGGAGCCGAAGGTTTTGACCAGATCGCGGACAAAATCGATGGATTCGGCGGCTCTGGTGCCGATCACAATCCGGCTAACGCCTGCATTGAGAGCATTTTCAGCGGCTTCGAGTGAGCGGATTCCGCCTCCCAGCTCGCAAGGGATGGAAATGGCCGCAGCGATTTCTTTTACGATCGGAAGGTTCGTGGAAACGCCTGAAAATGCGGCATTAAGATCGACCAGATGGAGGTAATCTCCTCCTTGCTGTTCCCATTTTTTTGCAAAAGCGACCGGGTCATTGGAATAGACGGTTTTTTGATCGGCTTTACCTTGTTGGAGTCGGACGACCTGGCCGTCCATGAGATCGATAGCAGGAAGTAAAATCATGAGTGCGTAGTTTTAACAAGTGAAACGAGTGAGAGGAAATTCTGGAGGATAGCCAAGCCGGTTGCCTGGCTTTTTTCCGGATGAAACTGGGTGGCGATGAGGTTTTTACAGGTGATCGCTGCCGCAAATTCCACATGATAGGAACAGGTGGCTGCAACGATGTTCTGGTCGGCAGGGACAGGGAAAAAAGAATGCACGAAATAAACGTATGAAGAATCTTTCAGGTTTTTCCAAAGGTGGGAAGCATCGGGTGAAGGTCCACGTTTGAGAGTATTCCATCCCATATGAGGGATTTTGATGTTGGGCGTCTGGGAAAATCTCCGGACAGACCCTTTGAAAATGTTCAGTCCGGGAACCCCGGGGGATTCTTCACTGTTTTCGAAAAGTAATTGATACCCCAGACAGATCCCCAAAAACGGGCGATCTGCCTTGATCCATTCCTGGAGCGCCCGGGTAAGGTTCCGTTTCTCCAAAGATTCCATACAGGAACCAAACGAGCCAACACCGGGAAGCACCAGTGCATCGACTTCGGAAAATAAATCCGGTGACTGGATAAGCCTTGTGGTTGCCCCCTCCTGTGCCAGCGCTTTGCTGACACTTTGAAGGTTGCCGCTATCATAGTCGATAATACCAATTTGAAGCATGTGAGTGACTGGCGATCAGGGTTAATCCAGAGTTCCTTTTGTACTGGGGATTCCTTTGACGCGTGGGTCATGAGTGCAGGCGTAATCGGTTGCTTTCGCCATCGCTTTGAAAACAGATTCTGCCATGTGATGGGCGTCTTTTCCGTAGAGAATATCGATATGAAGGTTGACGGCTGCGTGGACGCTGAATCCACGAAGAAATTCCTCCACAAGTTGAAAGGGAAAAGCGCCAATGCTATCGATAGAAACTTCCGGAGTACGAAAGACCAGGTAAGGACGTCCACTGAAATCAATGACGGCACGGGTCAGGGTTTCATCCATAGGCACATACGCACTGCCATATCGGCGGATGCCTTTTTTGTCACTCATTGCTTTAGTGAATGCCTGTCCAAGAGTGATGCCGGTGTCCTCCACCGTGTGGTGGTAATCAATGTGC
>CAKUMP010000024.1 GCA_934667795.1 uncultured Chthoniobacterales bacterium
CATCGCTTTAAATAAATCCTGCAAATAAGCATTTCCAAATTCTCTCAAAATTCCATACGTAGAAATATTATGCAGCCCAGCTTCCACCACCAGCCGTGAACGACTTCCTACCAGCGATTGAATAATCCGCTGACGCCCAAAACGTCCCACCCATTTTCCATTCACCCGGGAGGATGCACGCGCCACTCCACTCAGCGCTTTTCGCAGCACCACCATTTCTTCCTCTCCGGGCATTCTCAACTGCCAGGCCTCCTGCGATAAACAAACATCACAGTTCCTGCACGCCTCCGCTCCCTCTTCACCAAAATAACGTAAAATAAATTGCTGACGACAGATCCTCGTATTTGCCAGACTCATCATCGCCTGTAGCTTCGCACGATCTCTCTCTTCTTTTTGTTTCAGCAAATGAACATCCAGTGGCAACTCATGCCCTCTTGTCTCCATTCGGACAATACGTGTCCCACGCACGCGAGACTTTGGCACATCAAATCGTTCAATCGCGCCAATCCTTTGCAAATGCCCCAGCGCCGACCCCACCGCCATTTCATTTCCTCCTGCATCCATTTCTTCGGAAATCTCACGAATCGACAACTGAAGCTCCCGGTTTTCACCCACCCGCCGGCGTACAAACTCATACACTTCCACAATCAATTCTCGCGACGGATTTGCTCCATCAATAAAAAATTCCTGAACCCGGATATCTCCTCCGCTAAAATATAACTCACAAACCGCAGGCTCTCCATCGCGTCCCGCACGCCCGGCTTCCTGGTAATACGCTTCTACGCTTCCAGGAATTTCAAAATGCGCCACAAAACGAATGTCCGGACGATCAATCCCCATTCCAAAAGCGTTCGTTGCAACCGCGATATCGACTTCTCTGCTCAAAAACCGTCTCTGCGCTTCTTCCCGCTCTTCGTCTTTCATCCCGCCATGATAGGCCATCACTTTCGCCCCACGTTCCAGTAAAACGGCTGTAACCGCTTCCACTTTCTTCCGGGTCGCACAATAAACGATCCCCGTCCGCTCAGATTCAATTAAACCGCATAACGCTTCATATTTCGCAATATCACTCGAGGTATCCAATACCCGTAATTGCAAATTCGGACGAGCAAATCCACTGACCAGTTCAATCGGCTCCCGCAGTTCCAGCTGTTTCCGAATATCTTCCCTGACCTCCGGCGTTGCGGTCGCAGTAAATGCAGCCACCTGGGGACTGCCCAGCCGTTTGAGCGCTCGCGACAGTTGATGATAATCCGGTCGAAAATCATGTCCCCATTGCGAAATACAATGTGCTTCATCCACCGCAAAAAGCGCAATACAGATTTTTCCCAACGCATCCAAAAACCGTTCACTCCGAAACCGCTCAGGTGCAACATACACCAACTTATATTCCCCCTGCCCCATCCGCTGAATCCGTTCCATCTGCTCCTGATAACTCAACGTGCTATTGATCAGCGTCGCTGAAATTCCTTTTGCCTGCAACCCATCCACCTGGTCTTTCATCAGCGCAATCAGCGGCGACACCACTATCGTCACCCCCTCCAGCACGAGCGCCGGTAATTGATAACACAACGATTTCCCTCCCCCGGTAGGCATCACCCCCAATATGTCCTCACCCCGAAGCACCGCCAGAATAATCTCTTCCTGCGCGGTTAAAAAAGTATCAAACCCAAAATGCCGGAGTAATACCTCCCGCATTTTTCCCAATCTTTCCTGCTCTACATCCGTACTGAACTCCATCATCAAACCATCCTGCACCCTCAAGGTTGAGGGGTCACCATCTGTCGATGCACATTCCCGTCCTTATTTAATAATCTTACCTCAAATAAGTACGTTTCATTCGCGGCCAGTTCTCTCAATGGCATTTCTTCCTGGTATTTTACCATTTCCCCAGGATTAATCGTTGTAATACTTGATCCTTCTCCAAAAAATCGATCTTCCGACCATTTTGTCACCACCGCTCCACTATTGTTCTTGAACTCCATTTCAAATCGCTGTTCGGTCGGAAATTGCAGAACCACGATACGTTTTCCGGTGTTTCGCAGTACAATTTCGACTTTCATCCGGCGGGATTCTCCAAGTTTGATCGCTTCGGGAGAAGTTTTCACTTCGAGTTGAACGGCATCCTGCCCCTTTCGACCTGCTTTTTTAATACGATCCGGGCTCCCGCGAAACAGATTCAAAACGCGCGTGGTGATGCCTGGTCGCATATTATCTTCTGATTTTATTTCTTCTGCCGACGTCGCTCCGGCATTGTCCACACTTTCACCCGGGGTTGCGGTGGACTGCTCTGCGGCCCTCCCCTCCACACAGGTTCCAGCCAATCCCAGAAAACTTACAGCAATAAAATAGAGTAAACACGAGCGCATCATATCTTTTTATTATGAACCAATCGCGAGAATGTTGCAATTGCAATTGGTTTGTTTCATACTCTTCTTATGAAGATTTTCTTCCCATGCCTGATTTTAGCCCTCATTTTCCACACTTCCGGTTGGGCCGGTGCCAAATCAGAAAAACGTCCTGCGGTCACCCTCCGCTTCCATGTCGAAGCCAGTGAACATGATTCAGAAAAATTTGCAACCCCGGTAGATTTTCACTACGCACGCAAAAAAGGCTATATGTCAATCGTCCCGACCATCACAGAACGAGATGTAATCCGCATGATCCCTTACACTGCCGAAAATGGCACCATGGGTGCTGTCCTGCATCTGGACCCGCACGGACGCCTTTCGCTCCAGGCAATGAGCATCGAAAAACGCAGTAAATCGGTTCTCGTACTCCTCAATGGGCGCTATGTGCTCGATATGCTGATCGATAAACAGATTTCCGATGGCATTATCACCATCCCGTTCGGGTTGACCCCGGAAGAAATCGCACTCATGGATAAACAATTTAATAAGGCAGATCGCAAACAACGCAAAAAATCCTGAAAATTTTCTGATGCCCATTCCACCATTACACTCATTTCCTTTTCTTTGTTTTTGTGCCCTGTTCATGACCGCATTCCCGCTTCCTCCCGCTTCACATGCCCAGGGGCCAGATACATTTATTTTACCCACAGAGAACTCCAACCTGCTTGATGGTGTCCCGTCGGCGTTCTACATGTATGTTAATCGCGATTTCGAAGGAGAAAAATCTTCTCCCTGGGAGGGAGGCATGTACGGATTCGTCCGCGGACCCGTGCGCGAAAATAACCTGATCGCGTATCGCCGATTCCACGAAGGTGTGGATATTCGCCCCATCCGCCGCGATAAAAATAATATCCCACTCGACCCGGTGGTTGCCGTTGCACCCGGACGTGTGGTGCATACCAGCAATACTTCCGGCCATTCGAATTACGGAAAATATGTGGTGATCGAGCATATTTATCAAAATTGCCCGTACTACACCCTTTACGCCCATTTGCGCGAAATCCATGTGCAGCCAAATCAGAAAGTTTCTCAAGGACAGGAAATTGCCATCCTCGGCTGGACGGGCTCCGGCCTCGACCTGACGCGTGCCCATCTCCATTTTGAAATTAACCTGCTGGTCCAGTCTGAATTCGAAGGGTGGTATCAAAAATATATCCCGCCGTCTTCGCCCAACCGTCATGGAATTTATAATGGACTCAATCTGACCGGTCTCAATCCTGCTCAATTTTTCCTTGAGCGTCAAAAGAACCCGGCCCTCACTCTTCCCCAGTTCATTTCTCAGCAGCCCTGGTTTTTTAAAGTCGCAATCCCCAACCCATCCAAGCCCCTGGAATTAATCACCCGCTACCCCTGGCTCGCCGGCACGGCCTATAATGCGCGCCCAGCCGCCTGGGAAATCGCATTTACCAACTCCGGATTCCCGGTGTCCGCTACCCCGATTAACCACCCGATCCAGGCCCCCACGGTTACTGCGGTTCAACCCTCCAAAACCTCTCTCACGGTCACCACACGCGGACTCCTCACCGGTTCCCAAAAAGCCCCACGCCTTACCGAAGCCGGACTCCGCCTGATGTCCCTCATCGCTTACCCACAGACGTTTTAAACCCCGCATTTACTAAATTTATGCCCGATCCCGCACCATTACCCACTCAGCCGGTCATCTTTTTCGATGGCTTTTGCGGGCTATGCGACCGCTTCATCAGTTGGGTCCTGCAGCAACCAACCGTAGAACAGTTCCGTTTCTCCCCGCTCCAGGGCGAAACATTTTCCCTTATCAAATCCCATTTCCCCGATCTCGAAGAGGTGGACTCTATCCTCCTCTACCTCCCAAAAACCGATTCCTCCCCCGCTCGCGTGCTGATCTATAGCGACGCAACACTCGCTATCCTTAAACGCTTGTCATTTCCCTATTCTTTTCTCGGAAAAATTTCCTGCCTGTTCCCACGCCCCGTCCGAAATTTTGTCTATAAAGCAATCGCCGCTCGCCGTCTGAAAATTTTCGGAAAACGCGATTCCTGTCGATTGCCTTCGACGAAAGAACGTGCGTTATTTTTGGAATAATGAGGTGGGTCGGATAACCGTATGAAGATTAATTTCGATACCGGATAATATGTTGACCACTTTTTAATTCCACGTATGATCCGGAACGGATTTTTTTGTTAATGACAAACGTATTGTTGTCGCCCAATTCACGCCAGGGGCCAGCAGGAATTTCTCTGAAATCTACAAACTTCCAGTCTGTGACATCCGTGCCTTTCATTCCCAGATAATCACGGACAGCAGGAGAAACATCCAGCCCCGCTCCTTTGTTTAAATTCCACATCGGACGCTCATTCCCAAACACATACTGATAATGGTCTGTGCGAAATGGTCCACAATCTTCCCATTGCGCATAACAAACCCGATTTCCATACCGAATAGCAATCCAGCGACCTTTTAGAACCGTATGACCGGCTTTCACAAATTGTTCTCTAAACCAGGGAATCACACGCGGTGCTTCCGGCTTGGTTTTTCCCCCACGCATCACATCATTATAGGGTAATGCCACATAAAAAGGATTCTGACGGGGAATAAATTTTTTCGGACGATACCCCTTCCGGTTTCTGGGATCCGGATCATCGTACCCACCATAACTGCTCACCCAGTTCATATCCCAGGAACTCGCCAGGTTCGGCGTCGGGTTGTTTTTTGTTGGTAATTCGCCTACCCAAAACGTTGTCGTCACAATATTCCGTTTCCATCCTCGCATCGATAAACGCCCTCGGGATTGCCGCGTTGGAACCATGACACGAGGCTCCACTTTCAATAAAGCATCTTCCCGTAACTTCCTTGCATATTTCGTAAATTCACCATTCCCACTATAAGGACCTTGTCCCCATGTCACTCCCACACTCATTGCCACAATCAACATGGGCACCAGTCTTCTTACTATTTTTCTCATAAGCTTTCCTGTGTCATTCCATCCCTCCCCTACTACCCTTTTCCACATCCCTCTACACCTTATCGCCTATTTCCTCATCCGCAAGCAGATTTTTTAAAGAATTGCAAGCATAAAACATGCCAAACAATAGTTTTTCACCCTTACAGCGTTTCTTCCTGATCAGACTTACTATTTTTCAAGCCACGTAGTTTCCCGTGGATGAAGGCATCGATATCCCCATCCATTACGGCCTGAATATTTCCTGTTTCCACGCCTGTACGATGGTCTTTGACCATCTGATAGGGTTGGAAAACGTAGGAACGAATCTGACTGCCCCAGGCGATTTCTCCTTTTTCACCGTATTGACGTCCGATTTCTGCCGCTTTTTTATCTTCTTCGATCTGATACAGCTTGGCTTTCAGCATCTTCATTGCGGTCATCCGGTTTTTGAGCTGAGAACGTTCATTCTGACACGCTACCACCACTCCTGACGGAGTATGAGTAATGCGTACAGCAGTTTCCACTTTGTTCACATTCTGCCCCCCTTTTCCACCGCTTCGATAGGTATCGATTTCCAGATCTTTATCTTCGATTTCGATCACAATATCGTCATCCAGTTCTGGCACCACATCGACACTGGCAAAAGAAGTATGCCGGCGCTTATTGGAGTCAAAAGGAGAAATCCGAACCAGACGATGCACCCCACGCTCTGTCTGTAAATACCCGTAAGCAGACTCTCCAATAACCTTTAAGGTTACCGATTTCACGCCTACTTCCTCGCCGAGCTGGATATCAATCACCTCGTGTTTATATCCATGCTGTTCCATCCAGCGTTGATACATGCGCAAGAGCATATCCGCCCAGTCGCAAGACTCCGTTCCCCCGGCGCCGGAATGGATCGTAAGGAACGCTGAGCAGCGGTCATTTTCACCGGAAAGTAACTGTTCCAGTTCAAACCCTTCCAGTTTTTCCACCACCGACACATATTCCTGGTGCAAATCATCGATTGCCGCATTTTTCTGAGCAGCATCTTTTTCTTCCTGCACCATCTCCTTCAAAACCATCAAATCCTCAATTGAGGTTTCCAGTTCCAAAAGGGGAGTCAATTTATTTCGCAAACGTGAAACTTCTTCCACCTGCGATTGTGCGCGCTCCTTATTATTCCAGAAATCTTCCGCCGACATCCGGCTTTCCAATTCATTCAATCGGGACTGCAGACGTGGGACGTCAAAGATACCTCCGAAGTTCGCCTACGCGGGCTTTCAGTTGGTTCGTCTGGATTGCATGTAAATCGATAGCCATTAGGGATTGGTATTTATAGGGTTCGTTGCTGGGTTAACTGGAGATGCAGGCGTTATGATCGAAGGAGAAACGGGATATGCCTGTGGCACTCCCCCATCAATTCTGAAAATCACTTCTCCCTCTTTCATTAAATCCATTTTATCGCGTGCGATATTCTCCACAAATTCCGGATCATTTTTCAAAAGACTGACCTCTCGCTCCAAACGATCACGCACAATTTTCTGGGTCTTATACTTTTGGTTCAACTGGTCGAGTTCCCGTTGAGCCTCTTGTTTTGCTTTATAAATAGGAGCTAACACGAGATAGGAACCCACCAGCAGACAAAGAAATATCAAAGCAAGCATCATGCGGTTCAGCTTTTGCCAAAACCCGGATGCGCGTGCTTTTCTTAGTTCTGGAACTCCCCTAAACTCGGTTTGCACAATTTATAGTGTACTCCCATATTCCGCGTTGTCACCTAATAGTTCTTCGATGCGCAGAAGCTGGTTATATTTTGCGACACGATCTGTCCGCGAAAGGGAGCCGGTCTTGATTTGCCCCGCATTCGTTGCCACCGCAATATCTGCGATCGTCGTGTCTTCGGTTTCTCCGGAACGATGACTGATCACCGCGGTATAGCGATGGTGCTGCGCCATCCGGATTGCATCCAGGGTTTCCGTCAGCGTGCCAATCTGATTCACTTTCACCAGAATGGAATTCCCCACGCCTGTTTTAATTCCCTTGGAAAGAAACTCCGTATTCGTCACAAATAAATCATCCCCCACAATCTGGGTATGTTCTCCAAGACGCTTGGTCAGAATTTCCCATCCATCCCAATCGTTTTCAGCACAACCATCTTCAATCGAAATGATCGGGAATTTCTTTTGCAATTCCACATAGTAATCGACCAGTTCTGCTGCCGTGCGTCGGGACTGATCGGATTTGCGGAAAATATACTGACCGCTTTCCCGGTCGTAAAATTCACTGGATGCCACATCGAGCGCAATCGCAATATCGGAACCTACCTGGTAGCCCGCTTTTTCGATCGCCTGACAAATCACGCTCAGAGCATCATCTGCAGACTTCACATTGGGAGCAAATCCACCTTCATCGCCCACCGCTGTGGATAACCCACGGTCATGTAAAACCGATTTCAATGCATGAAAAACTTCTGTTCCATAGCGCAATGCTTCAGAAAATGTGGGTGCTCCCTTAGGAACAATCATGAATTCCTGAAAATCGACCGGAGCATCCGAATGGGCGCCACCATTGATAATATTCATCATAGGAACCGGCAACACTTTGGCATTGACGCCTCCCAGATAGCGATACAAGGGCAGACTCAACGCAGAAGCAGCAGCATGCGCCACTGCCATGGATACTCCCAGAATCGCATTGGCTCCGCACTTTTTCTTATTTGCGGTTCCATCAATTTCCAGCATTAAAGAGTCGATTTCCACCTGTTCCAATGCATCCATGCCGCAAATTTCGGTTGCGAGCGTATCTTCCACCGCTTCTACCGCTTTCAGAACCCCTTTTCCCCCATAGCGATCGGCATCGCCATCCCGTAATTCCCATGCCTCATGCTCCCCCGTACTTGCACCGCTTGGAACCGCTGCTCTTCCCACGTCTCCGCCTGACAATATCACTTCCACTTCCACCGTAGGATTCCCACGCGAATCCAGAATCTGACGCGCCACAATGTCTTCAATCAATGTCATATGCATAAACTCCTCTTTCTTATCTGCTCTCCATTTAAAACGTCTGCCCCCTCAGTTTTCCCTTTTTCAGACATCTCACTGAATGTGCCTGATCTCTCCGTTCTTATCAACCTCTATATCAAAGTATGATTCGGTTGGAATCAGGAATCAGAACCATGAAAACGCGCAGCATCTGCGAATGCGGTAATTTCCAGAATTTCCACGTCCCGATCCTCCTGGTCTCCGGGGATCGTCACGCGGTCTCCTACCGTTTTCGTCAACAGCACCTGCCCCAGTGCCGTCATGTAGGCAATAATTTTGTTATCGGGATCACTGTCCCATGCTCCCAGTACATGAATCACTTCCTCTTTTCCGCTGGCAAGGTCTTTCATCCGCACAGTGGTTCCAATAGACACCTGGCTCGCGTCTGGTGATTCAAACCCGGTCCCTCTGGCGCGCCCCAAATCGACTTCCAGTTCCGCCTTGCGTCGCATCAGAACCACCTGCATTTCCTTTGCAGACTTATATTCGTGGTTCTCTCGCAAATCTCCGTACTCCCGAGCAATTTTGATATCTTCGCTATTTTCCGGAATGCGACGATTCACCAGATCTTCCAGTTCATTTTTACGTGCTTCCAGGCTGCTCCAGGAAACGATCAGTCCATCGTCCTGATGTTCGGCTTCTTTTCCTTCCAGCATCACCTGTAATTTCGGATGCACCCGGATCATCCGTGCCAGCAAAGAACGCTTCGTCAGATCTTCAAAGACCGGGCTCAATAAAAATGCCCGCATTAATTCACGGGCAGTCTCTTCATCCGCACTCTTGACCAGATCCTCCATCAGTTTTTTATCTGACAGCAACAAGTCCTGTAATTTATTACTCTTTTTCTCGTTAAACTGATCTCGTTCCAGACTACTTAAAATTGCATTTAAAAGCATCGGATTCACCAGATCTTCCAGGTTTCTCGTCCGCTCCTTACACAACCAGTACAACGTTTCGGTAGTAATGGTGCGTTCGCGAATCCAACTCTCCAGAGCGTCCCGCAATTCTGCTTCATGTTCTTTCATGAGCACACGGGAAACTTCTGTTGCCATTCGGATGCTTCCTCGATGCATCAATCCCAGCAGTTTATCCACTGCCTGATCTCCAAATGCTCCGAAAAACTCCTTCATCAGTCGCTTTTGACGCACAGCAGGAATCGTTTCCACCACTTCCAGCAGTCTTCCGCCAAACTGGAGCAACATATCTGCAACGGTTAATGTTTCCTCTTCTTTGCGGAAACTTTCGTCATATTCGTAAATTTCATCGCGAGCCAGCAGGAACTCGACCGTTTCTGCTTCATTGATCCGCTGATTCTGGCGAGCCAGTTCATTGACCGTTGTCACCAGTTCTTCCAGCCAGGCTTCTTCGCCCTTGAAAATGGCAAGATTTTTTAAAACTTCGCTCAGCACCTGTAATTTCGACTTCAGGAGGTTGGTTCCGTTAAATGCCTGAACCAGTTCTTCTGCCATGGAAATAGATTCTTCTCTATATACAAATGGGTCGGACTTTTTCGCTGGCACCGTAAAATGTCCATCTTTCTTCAGGACCTTTTTAACATTTGCCCACCATTTACGAAAATCTGCATCTGTTTCAAATAATGCAGGAACCAGCGCCTGCTGGACCCGATCCTGTTCTGCGCTTCCCCCGAAACTCCGTAACGTAATTTTCATGAACCCCGTCACATCGTCTTTCCCCATTTGCAACATCCCATCCCGATCATCCCGAATCTTCGCTGAAATATGTTCGGGAGGAATAGGAGTTAATGACTCCACCGCATATTCAAGCTGCATCGCATGTCCCGATTTCCCTTCGAAATCAATAATCAACTGCCCCATCAGCAAATCCCGCTCCACAACCTTTCCAAATCCCCAGCTTCTGTGCTGACAATATCGCCCCGGCGCCAACTCCTCTAACGCTTTTGCAAATTCTGTTGTTATTTTTCCTGTTTCAATCGCATTTTCAAGTTCTTCGTGCATGGTTCTTTAAAGTATTAATCTGCGTTTTGCCCGGTTCCAAGTAAAAATCTCAATTGCAATATTTTTTGCATTTTTATTTATTTTATTATTATACTAATAGAACAGGCATATTGTATCCCTCGGACGGAAAGTGTCCCCCGCTCCTTGAAGAGAGGGGTTACAACCATACCGATTTTACATCCATTTTACACTGTTTTTTTCATTTTTTATCCATGACCTCTAAAAAATTATGTTTATTTGCCTTTTTTCTCCCTGAAAACGGGCTTTTGCCCACCTGTTTTCCTCCATTTTCTTCCAATTCCCGCAAACCTGTGCTATCCTGATAGATACGAAATTCACCCTCATGTTGCATCCAGACTCGCAGCAATCCATCTCTTCCGCACCTGACGCCCCCCCTCCCAGAGTCGAACCCACACCACATCCCAAACGCCTCTCTTACGACCTGTTACAACTTGCCAAGCAGGCAAAAACCTCCAAACTTTCGCTAGCGGAACTGGAAGCAAAACTCCGGGGGCGTGGATTCGTGGTTTTCATGATTCTCATGACCGTTCCTTTTGTCCTCCCGGTTTCCATCCCCGGTGCGGCGCTGATCATGGGGCTGATACTGGCTTTCATGGGACTGAAAATCAGCATGGGCATCCGACCCTGGATCCCTAAATTGATCCTTAACCGCACCATCCCCCAAAAAATCCTGATCCGAATCCTCCGGATTACGGTCAGATTATCCCGACGCATGGACTCCTTTACCAAACCCCGCATGGAATTTCTGGTCGCCTGGCCCGGGATGATGAACCTCATCGGATTTTTTATCATTATCCACGGGCTCACCCTCATCCTTCCGCCTCCGATTATTAATACCCTCCCGGCCTGCTGTATTCTTCTCTTTTTGATTGGTATTATGGAGCGCGACGGCCTCATGGTTCTCTGTGGCTACCTTGCCTCTTTCATCTCCATTGCCTATATCTGGTTGATTATCCATCTCGGGTTTATTGGAGTCACCAACCTCCAGCACCTCTGGTTTGAAGATCCTATTCCCGTCGTCCCCGAAAACATCACCCATGAACTCGTAGTGCCACCCAAAATTGAAAATTTGCAATAAAATGTTTGCTTTCTAGAAAATTCCCACTATGGTTTCTCTTCTTATGCCGAAATCCATTGCAAGAAGCAAAACACGGAAAGCTGTTGCCAAACGTTTTAAAGTGACGGGCACAGGGAAAGTTCTGCGTCGCAAAGCAAGCGCGCGTCACCTTCTCTCGTCCAAATCCGCAAAGCGGAAACGTTTCCTTGGAAAAGCAACCCTCGTCGATAAATCCGACGAAGCGCGCATCAAGGAAAACCTGCCATTCATTTAAGATTTTAGTAATTTTTAATCTAAAACGAATAGCAACCGGCAACAGCCAACGATTTCCCGCCTGCTCCAATAATAAATTTGGAGATACCGGCAGACGAGGCAGGGAAATCTGAATGAACATAACAGTCTGACCGATGGAGGCCCGGATCCTATCCGGGAATTAAAAAATGCCTAGAGCCACAAATGCCCCGGCCAAACGTAATCGTCACCGCCGGGTACTAGAAAAAGCCAAGGGGTTCCGCGGAGCCCGTTCCAAATTATTCCGTACCGCCAAAGATGCCACCATGAAGGGGCAATACTGGGCGTATCGTGACCGTAAAAACCGTAAACGCACTTTCCGTAACCTGTGGGTTCAGCGTATCAACGCCGCCTGCCGCGAACAGGGGATTACTTATTCCCGTTTCATCGAAGGCCTGAAAGCTGCAAATATCGAACTGGATCGTAAAGTCCTTTCCGAATTAGCAATTGCTGACGAAACCACTTTCAAAGCGATTGTAAACGCGGCTGTCGATGCCCTGAAAAACAAAACCGGATCTACATCCGCCGCGTAATTCGCTCCCAGGGTAAAAGTGTCATTTATTAAAAAAACAGCACTTTTAAATACCATTCTTTAACCAGCAAGGCGGATGCATCCGACAACATCGGAACATCCGCCTTGCTATTTCTTATCCATGACACCTATGGAATCCGAACTCGACAGTATCCGCTCCCATGGATTGACCGAAATCCAAAACGCTCAATCCGCTACCGATCTCGATGCCCTGAAAGTAAAATTTCTCGGCCGTAACGGTTCATTAGTAAAAATCAGCGAAAAAATGCGCGATGTCCCAAAAGAGGACAAACCCAAAGTCGGAAAGCTGCTCCACGAAGTCCGGAATGCTATCCAGTCTGCTATTCAGGAAAAAACCGATGCGCTGACGCGGGAAGCCGACATGCAAGCGCTGGCCGGACTGGATGTCAGTTTACCCTCCACTCCCCTGCCACAAGGCGGAATCCATCCCATTTCTCTTCTTTTGGATCGCACGATTCAGATTATGCGTCGCATGGGATTTGTACTTGCAGATGGCCCGGACATTGAAACGGAATGGCATTGTTTTGATGCCTTGAATACGCCTCAGGATCATCCTGCGCGCAACGAACAAGACACCTTTTACCTGCATGACGGGCGCCTGCTACGCACTCAGACTTCGACGGTCCAGGTACGGGTCATGGAATCCACCCCACCCCCGATCCGCATCATCGCACCGGGTGCCTGCTACCGTCGAGATGAAACCGACGCCACGCACCTTTCGCAATTTAATCAGATCGAAGGCCTCTACGTCGCAGAAAACGTCAGTCTCGCGGATCTCAAAGCAACCGCAACACGTTTTATCCACGAATTATTCGGGCCGGATACCGAAGTTCGATTCCGTCCCCATTTTTTCCCGTTCACGGAACCGAGCTATGAAATCGACGTCAAGCTCAAGGCGATTGGAAAATGGCTGGAACTGGCTGGCTGCGGGATGGTAGATCCAGCCGTTTTTGAAGCCATTAATAAATCCCGTGGCGACAACGCCTATGACCCGGAAGTCGTTTCCGGCTTTGCTTTCGGCTTCGGGCTCGACCGCCTGGCCATGATTCTTACACAGTTGCCGGATATCCGTCTTTTAATTGAAAATGACCTGAAATTTTTATCGCAATTCTCATCATGAATGTTTCCCTAAATTGGCTTAAATCTCTGATCGACCTTCCTGAATCTCCAGAAGCACTGGCAGATTTACTGACCTTTGCAGGAATCGAAGTGGAAAATATCTCCACCCGTGGAGTCGCTTTCGACCATGTGGTGGTCGGGGAAGTCCTGTCTTTTGTTCCACACCCCAACGCAGATCGCCTTCGCCTCTGCCAGGTCGCGGACGGCTCCGATATCCCACGTCAGATCGTCTGCGGCGCAAAAAATTTCTCTGTAGGCGACAAAGTAGCACTGGCACTTCCGGGTGCGGTTCTTCCTGGCGATTTTAAAATCAAGTCGGGCAAACTGCGTGGCGAAAAGTCCGAAGGGATGATGTGCAGCGCAAAAGAACTGGAACTGGCAGACGATGCGGAGGGGTTGATCATTTTACCCTCCAACGCCAAAACAGGAGCCCCCATTTCGGAAGTTTTTGAATCCGATACCCTTTTTGAACTCGAAATCACTCCGAACCGCCCGGATCTTCTGAGCCATTACGGCATCGCACGCGAACTGGCCGTTTTGACCGGACGCGCTCTGCAGTTGCCGCCTTCTCCTCCCATTCCGGCAACAGAAACCGCTCACCCGGTGCAGATCCAGTCCCAGGATCGCTGTTCCCAGTATTGGGCAACCAGAATTGCCGGAGTAACCGTCCAGCCCAGCCCCGACTGGCTCCGCCAGCGCCTCGAATCCATCGGACTGCGCCCGATTAACAATATTGTCGATATCACCAATTTTATCATGATGCAATGGGGGCAACCGCTCCATGCTTTTGATCTGGATAAATTAACAGGAAATATCCAGATCCGTCAGGCTGTTGCCGGAGAAACGCTTCTCGCTCTGGATAAGGAAACCTATACTTTAAGGGAACACGACCTGGTCATTGCCGACTCCGAACGCCCTGTTGCTCTCGCAGGTGTCATCGGGGGGGAAGCATCCGGAGTAACCGATCCTACCACGTCCATTCTGCTGGAAAGTGCCGCTTTCCTGCCTGCTTCCGTGCGTAAATCCTCACGTGAACTCAATGCCTCCACCGATTCCAGTTACCGATTCGAACGCGGAATTGATCCAGAACTTCCACAGATTGCAACTCAACATGCGATCCAATTGATTCTGGAACTGGCAGGAGGGACGGTTGAAGCCGGCCCCACGCTCACGGGAACGATTCCGCCTGCTCCAGCTCCGGTCACGTTGCGTCCAGCAAAAGTCTGCTCATTATTAGGTGCAACTATTTCTAACGAAAAAATCACGTCCATTCTCACGAACCTCGGGCTTACGCTTCTGGATTCCGATGAAACGACGCAAGCCTGGAAAATCCCGACTTTTCGTGGAGATTTGACTCGCGAAGTGGACCTGATCGAAGAAATTTCCCGGATTTATGGGCTTGATAATCTCGATACCGCTCTCAGCAGCCTTTTACTACCGGAATCGCCAGCAGATCGCGTTTATGATTTCCAAAGAAGTCTTGCCCGCAAGCTTGCATCCATTGGTTTTTACGAAAGCCGGACCCTTTCTCTTCTGCACAATGACAGCCTTGAAGACGATGTCCGCGCTGCACGCTCGATTCTGAAAATTAAAAATCCCTTGGGCGAAGATACCGCAATCCTGCGCCCAAGCCTCCTCCCCGCACTGATCCAGGCGGTCGGCGCCAATTTCCGTAAATCCGCTGCCACCGTTCGACTTTTCGAAATCGGCCGCGTGTTTTCTGCTGATGCTCCAGAAGAAGCGCCCGTTCTGGGACTGGTCGCTTCCGGAAATGCCCGCCCCCATCACTGGCAAACCGGTCCGGCAACGAAAATTACGATTTTTGATGTCAAAGCCGCGCTCGAATCTCTCTCCCTTCCCGGGCTCCGGATGGAAGCGACCGACGGCACGGACCTTCTCCCACTCCGCATCAACCTCCTCCTCGGAAATAAACCCATCGGCGTCATCGGACAACTCGCCCCCGCTCGTGCCCGTGCACTCGATTGCAAATCTCCGGTCTTCGTTGCAGAAATTGAACTGACTCCATTCCTCAGGTCGCTGAAAGCAGAACGACCGATGAAGTTTAAACCCCTTCAGCGCTTCCCCGCAACTTCACGCGATATCGCTTTGCTCGTACCCACCTCTGTCCAGCATGAGGAAATCCTCCAGATCCTCCAAAAAGCAAAACAACCGCTCCTGACAGATATCCAGCTTTTTGACTATTTTACCGATCCAACCGGTAAAAAAATCCCTTCTGATAAAAAATCCTTAGCCTATTCCTTGACTTATCAGAGTAATGAGCGAACATTGTCTTCAGAAGAAGTTCAGGCGGCTCATGACCAACTGAAATCTCTTCTGGCAGAAATTCCCGGAGCAACCCTCCGCGAATAATCCGCCCGATACACCTATTGCTCTTTTACAATTTTCACTTCTTTTCATCGCTCCAAATGCATGAAAAGCAAGTACCAGATTTACCCTGCGGTGTTCGCGAACACGATGAAAATTCCGAACCGATATTTAATTATCCCAGGAGGCTGAGTCCGCTTGTATGAATGTCAGGCCTTAA
>CAKUMP010000025.1 GCA_934667795.1 uncultured Chthoniobacterales bacterium
ACAGACTCCAAAGCCCCCGCCGCCCCCGCCGCCCCCTCCGCCCCCAAAGCCCCCAAAGCCCCCAAAGCCCCCAAAGCCCCCAAAGCCCCCAAAGCCCCCAATGTCCCCAATGTCCCCAATGTCCCCAATGTCCCCAATGTCCCCAAAGTCCCCAAAGTCCCCAATGATTTCCTGATAAAAGCGAGTGACTCGAACAACCCGAACGATTAGAATACAGGAAATGAAATTAGTGGTATCGCAGATCATGCAGTTTTTGCGTCCGGGAAGTAATCGCAAGAACGTGGCGTTACTGGGACGGTTTTTGATTTTGTTGTTGTTGATTGTGGTGTTGTTCAGTGTATTTTTCCATGTGTTGATGCGCTGGGAAGGGAGGGAGTTTTCCTGGTGGACAGGGGTGTACTGGACATTGACGGTGATGTCCACATTAGGGTTTGGCGACATCACATTCGGGTCTGATCTGGGGCGTTTTTTTTCGATTGTGGTATTGCTGACAGGCATGGTGTTTCTGTTGATGTTGATGCCCTTTACATTTATTGAGTTTTTTTACTCTCCCTGGATGCGACTGCAGCAGGAACGACGTGCGCCACGTCAGGTGCCAAAGGAAATGCAGGGGCATGTGGTTTTGATTTCGGATGATCCGGTGGCAATGGGGCTGATTGGAAAATTGAAGCAGTACGGGTACCCTTATGTGCTGGTAGAGGAAGACTTACAGAAGGCGTTGGTTTTGCATGATAAAGGGATCGATGTGGTCGTCGCAGACTTGAAAGACGAGGAAAGTTATCAGGCCCTGGGGCTGGAACGGGCTGCGATGCTGGCATTGACGGGGACCGATGTGGAAAATACCAATGTGACATTCTCCGCACGCAATTTTTCAGAAAACCTGACGATTGTGGCGACCGCCAACTCCCAGGATTCGTTAGGCGTTTTAAAATTAGCCGGAGCGAATCATGTCGTGCGCCTCGGAGACCTTCTGGGGGCTTCACTGGGACGGCGTACCATCGGAGGAGATGCCCAGGCACATTTGATTGGAGAATTAGGGGAAATTAAAATTGCGGAAGCCATGGTGATCGATACCCCGTTGGTCGGGAAAAAGTTAAAAGAGACGAAATTACGGGAATCGACCGGAGTAACAGCGATTGGTTTATGGGAGCGAGGGAAGTTTCGTTTACCCATGCCGGAGGACGTGATTGAACCGAGCACAGTGCTGGTGCTGGCTGGGACGCAGGAAGAAATCAATCGATATAACGAATTATTATGTATTTACCGTCGTTCGCACGGGCAGGTGGTGATTGTGGGAGCGGGACGGGTTGGACGGGCGACAGGACACACATTGGCGGATCTCGGGATTGAGTATCGAATTATTGATCCGGACCCGAAAAGAATTCTGAATCGGGAAAATTATATTCTGGGGAGTGCCGCAGATCCGGATATTCTGGAAGAGGCCGGCATCCATGATGCGCCAGCGGTGATCATTACCCCACGCGAAGATGACCTGAACATTTATCTGACCATTTATTTAAGAAAATTGCGGCCGGACATTCAGATTATTGCGCGCGCCACCCAGGAATCGAACATTAACCGTCTGCATCGTGCAGGTGCGGACTTTGTGATGTCGTATGCCTCGATCGGGGCAAATATCTTTTTTAATTTATTAAGAAAAGGAAATATTCTGATGGTCGCAGAGGGCTTGAACGTGATTCGGATTCCGGTTCCGGATGGGCTGATCGGGAAATCGTTAATGGAATCCCAGATCCGGGAAAAAAGCGGGTGCAGCGTGATTGCCATCCGCAAAAATGAAGAAACCATCCGGAATCCCTCCCCGACACACGAATTTTCCAAAGGAGAAGATCTGGTCCTGATCGGAACCGTAGAAGCCGAAGAAACCTTCTTTGAGGAATTTAATTGATTTTGGAGTGCGGCGGTTTCCGCCGCTTTGGATCATAGCGAACGGGATGTACGAACAACCTTCGCCTGACGAAACTCCAGCGTTGTTCGAACCAAAGCGGTGCAGAGCCCCGCACTCCAAATTCTTTTTCGATTCGGATTGAAACTATGGGCAGAAAAGAGGAGAATAAGGAGAAATAGCAATCATCAAGCCACAAGGGAAGCAGCGCGAACAATCAATATTTTATCATAATAAATCATATGAAGTGTAGAGTGAACCATATCATTTTTGGAATATTATTAGGTGGAGTTGTCGTTTTTTCGGGATGCGGGAAGCCGGAGCAGGATGCGCGGAAAATGCTGGAGGAAGAGAATTACGCATATATGCCTGCGGATTTTGTACGTGCGGCAAGTCTGGGGGATGAACTGGCGGTAAAGAATTTTTTAGCGGCCGGGATGGATGTGAATGCGAAGGATACTGACGGACAAGTGGCATTGTTCAGTGCTGCTGAAAAAGGGTATTTGCCGATTGTGAAGATTCTGGTGGAAAATAAAGCGGAGATAGATATTCGGAACCGGGATGGCTGGACGCCATTGATGCTGGCAGCCTATAACAACCGTTCATCCGTAGTGGAATATTTATTGTCTCAAAAAGCAGATCCTGAAAAGAAAGATAACAGTGGGTGGACGGCCCTGATGCAGGCAGTTTATAAGGGGCATGCGGAAAGTGTGGGCGTACTGGCTCCGTTAAATAAAGACAGCCTGGATCGCGGGTTGCTGGTGGCAGCACTGATGGGACATGGGAATGTGATTCGGGTATTATTGGATCAGGGGGCAGATATCAATGCACGGACGGAAAATGGAGAAACGCCCCTCATGCTGGCTGCGCAAAAGCACCGGGTAGATGTGGCTCAGATCTTGTTGGCATCGGGCGCAGATAAATCGATTCAGGATGTCAGTGGAAAAACGGCAGAGGCGATCGCTTTGGAGCGGGGGCATCATGATCTGGCCGCGATTATTGCGGAGGCGGCGATTATTGAAGCAAGAGCGCAGAGCACACCTCCGTCTGCGACACCGGGAACGACTCCTGTCGAGGCGGGTGAAGGCGTTGCAGGTACAGGCCAGGAAACGGATGCAACCACAGGTGTTGCTCCTTCCGATGTCAACCAGGAGCCTCCTGCGGTCACTCAAGAGCCTCTTGCACAAAATAACACGGAAACCGGAACTCCTCCTGCTGGAACACCCACCACAGAAGCAACACCGGCAGGTACTCAGGATGAAAACGCAGCGATTGCAATGGGGGAAGCCTGGTTCAAAAAATATGGACTGGATATTTCCGACCCTTCCGTCCTGGACCAGGATCCGGATGGTGATGGCTATACGAACCGAGAAGAGTTTTTAGCGGATACGGATCCGACGGATCCGGATAGTTCGCCACGGGTTGGAGGACAACTGACAATGGTTGAGTACAAGGAAGAAGTTCTGCCTTATGTGTTGGAAGGGATTTCCAATGGACGCGCGAAAATTCGTAAAAAGACCAGCGGCGAGATCATTTATCTGAATGAAGGAGAAAGCCTGCCGGGGTATTCTCTCAAAGTGGAACGGGTACAAAGCCGTGGAATCAGTGAAAAAGATACAGGCAGGACATTTGATGTTTCGGAAGTCACCTTGCGGGATCCCGCTTCCGGCGGAACGACGCTTTTAGTGTCCGGAATGGAAGCCCGGAGCCCCAATAGTTCGGCTTTACTGGCAGTGGGAGATTCCGGTCAGACGATTCAGGTGAAACGGAATGAAGAATTTACGATGCCAGGAACAGGGGTCGCATTTCAAGTGACAGAGATCCGTCCGGATCAAGTTATTTTACGCGAAGTGGAATCGGGACGAATGCATACAGTGAAAAAAGTGGAGAACTAAGAGAGAGTGATGAACGCCCCGTGGGAGTGTATTTTTTGGAGGAGATTCGTCGATCAGAGAAGATATGAAACCGATTGAATGTTACCTTCGGGTTGTGGATGTGTGTACCGCGTTACGTCCGGAGCAGATCTGGAGGGACAGTTCGTTGCCGCTGGAAGTGGATTTGGGGTGTGGGGATGGTGGGTTTCTGGTGCAGATGGCAGAACGTTTTCCGAAAAGAAATTTCCTGGGTGTCGAGCGGTTGCTGGGACGCGTGCGGAAAGCGTGTCGTCGGGGTGCGAGAATGGAGTTGAAGAACTACCGGATCATGCGGATGGAGATCGGGTATGCGGTGAAATATCTGTTGCCTCGCGGTGGGGTGGATGTGATGCATTATGCTTTTCCTGACCCTTGGCCGAAACGTCGCCACCAGGGGAGAAGATTTTTTCAACAAGAGACATTAGCGGAGATAGGAAATATCCTGAAACCGGGTGGAGAATTACGTTTGAGCACAGATCATGACGGCTATTTTGAGCACATGTGTGAGGTTGCAAAACAGGGGAAAGCGTTTGTTGTCGAAGCATGGGAAGTGGAAAAAGATTACCCCATGACAGATTTTGAACGATATTTTGCAGAACAGGGGATTGCTCCCCATCGATTACGGCTACGCCGTGTAGAGGAATGATTTTATGATAAAGGAAGTTTCGAAGATTCATTTTTTAGGGATATGTGGAACGGCAATGGGAGCGGTTGCTGCTGCTCTGCAGGAACGCGGATATGATGTGACCGGCGTAGATGAAGGCATTTACCCGCCGATGTCCACATTCCTGGAAGAAAAAGGAATAAAAATCCGGGCCGGGTTTTCTGCCGAGGCATTGCCGCCGGATGTCGATTTAGTGGTGATTGGAAATGCCATGAAACGCGGCAACCCCGAGGTGGAAGAAGTTTTGAACCGAAAAATGCACTATGTCTCGCTCCCGGAAGTCCTGAAGGAATTTTTCATGCGAGGGAAACACAACCTGGTGGTGACGGGAACACATGGGAAAACAACCACGACTTCGTTGCTGACATGGATTTTTGAATATGCGGGCAAGCAGCCGGGGTTCATGATCGGTGGAATCCCGGCCAATCTGGGGCAAGGGGCACGACTGAATGACAGCCCGTATTTTATTATCGAAGGAGATGAGTATGATACGGCGTTTTTTGATAAACGGTCGAAGTTCATTCATTATCTTCCGGAGTTAGTGATTGTGAACAATGTGGAGTATGATCATGCGGATGTCTACAGTAATCTGGAAGAGATTAAAACGAGTTTCAGGAGGATGCTGAACATCGTGCCGTCCAACGGGATGATTTTATTAAATGCGGATGATCCGGTCGCGGTGGAAGTCGCGGGGCATTGTCTGGCACCGATTGTAGAAGTGGGGTTTTCGGAGAATGCGGGGAACCAGATTCGCGATGTGGAATACAGCGTGGAGGGAAGCGGGTTTGTGTTGAATGGAGAAAAGTACTGGCTCCCGATGATTGGAGAATTCAACATTCGAAATGCCGCAATGGCGATTTCAGCGGCGCGTGTTTATGGAGTTGAGGTGGAAGTGATTCAAAAGGCGCTGAAAGAGTTTCGGAGTGTGAAACGGCGTCAGGAATTGCGAGGAGAAGCCGGCGGTGTAAAGGTGATTGATGATTTCGGACATCACCCGACTGCGATTAAAGGGACGCTGCAGGCCTTGCGACATCAATACCCGGGGGCGCGGCTTTGGGCGGTTTTTGAGCCAAGGTCGAATACGACCAGAAGAGCCGTTTTTCAGGATCGTTTACCCGACGCGCTTGGGTATGCGGATGGGGTGGTTTTATCCCAGGTCGCAAAACTGGAACAGATTCCGGTAGGAGAACGCCTGAACCCGGAAAAAGTGGTGAAAGATTTGGAAAAAGAAGGCGTGGAAGCGTATTATCTGGCTGGCGTAGAAGAAATTCTGGGAAAACTGGTGCAGGTGACACGCGCCGGCGATGTGGTGGTGGTTTTCAGTAATGGCGGGTTTGACGGGATCCATGGAAAACTGCTGAATGCGTTGGAAACCAAGGATAAAGGAGCGATATGAAGGAATTGTTTGAACTGACACAGCAGTCTCATGATTATGCCTGGCTGGTGAAGCGCTGGCGGGCCGCTGCAAAAGAGCAGAACCTGATCATGAAATCCATTGCGATGGTGGATGGACAGAAAATTTACATGATCAAAAGCCGGAACTGGCAGGATGGTGGTGTGTATATTTCTGCCGGAGCACATGGCGATGAGGTGGCCGGCGGCGAAGGCGTGTTGCATTGGGTAGGACAACGAACAAAGCAGCAGAAAAAAGTCCCGCTCATGATTTTTCCTTGTTTAAACCCGTGGGGGTTGCAGGCAAATGTCCGTATGGATTCCACTGGACTGGACTTGAACCGGGCGTGGAATGTGACAGAAAATGCCGGAATTTGTGCCATAAAGGAAAATGTGGAAGGGCATAAATTTGCAGCATCTTTACATTTGCATGAAGACTACGATGCCCAGGGGATTTATTTGTACGAAGTCAAAGGACGAGTAACACAACGCGCCTGGGGCGATGAACTGATGCAGGAAGCAGGGAAAATTATCCCGCCTGATCGCCGCGCATGGATTGAAGGCAGAAAAGCAAAAAATGGAGTCATTCGCGCCAGATTTACACAAAGTGTGATCGAAATGGCACCTGAAGCAATCTATCTATACGAAAAATTTGCCGAACGCTCATTCACCTTCGAAACTCCATCCGAATTCTCTCTCGACGCCCGCATCCGCGCCCAAGTCGCATTTCTTAACTCTGCGGTGGAAAAAGTTTTAGGAAATAATACGTAAAATGCATTGGCGCGGGAGCGCATAAATAATCCAACGGTACGTTGGCCGACGTCCCGTTGGCAGTCGTGAAGTTCGTGTGGACATCAAGCCCGATGTAGGGTATCTTTCTTATGGTGGTATGTTAATTCATTCATCAGGCTTCTGATTTATTTCAGATCTCTGATTTATAACGCATTGCCGTTTTATTACGGAATCGTTCTTGCGGATAGGCTCTCACGAGCAGCCGCGTCAATAAATGATAAACATACCACCCTTTTTCTTTTGAAATTCCTCCGAAACAAAAATTGTGATTGCAGGGAAATGTTTACTGAACCTATAGTTTTCAGATGAATCAGAACGAAGTACGGGTTGGGGTGATAGGACTTGGAACGATGGGGACAGCGCATTCGAACCGGATCATCCGGGGCGAAATTCCAGGCATGAAACTGGCGGCAGTATGCGATGTCGCCCCTAATTTGCAGACGAGATTTCCTGATCAGGTGGTGTTTTCTGATCCGGAAGAAATGTTTCGATCCGGTGCGATCGACGCGGTCATCATTGCGACTCCGCATTATTCGCACACCACGCTGGGCGTAGGCGCCTTGACTGCCGGGCTGCATGTTCTGGTAGAAAAACCGATTTCTGTTCATAAAGCGGATTGCGAACGCCTGTTAGCGGCACCACGCAAGCCCGGGCAGCTTTTTGGTGCGATGTTCAACATGCGAACACGTCCCGTTTATCGGAAGTTAAAACAATTAATGGATGCTGGTGAGCTGGGAGAGATTCGCCGGATTCACTGGACGATTACAGATTGGTTCCGCACGAAAGCCTATTATGATTCCGGGAGCTGGCGTGGAACCTGGGCGGGAGAAGGCGGCGGGGTTTTATTAAATCAGTGCCCGCATCAATTAGACCTGTGGCAATGGTTGTTTGGTATGCCAAAACGCATTTACGCACGCTGTATTTTAGGACGGTATCACGATATCGAAGTCGAAGACGATGTCACCGCGATGCTGGAATACGAAGGGGGAAAAACCGGTGTGTTTACAACCTCTACCGGCGAAGCCCCAGGAACAAATCGCTTGGAAATTGCCGGAGAAATGGGCCGGATCGTGGTGGAAAACGAACAAATCCAGTTTCTTCGAAATGAAGTGGGGATGACAGAATATGGGACAAATATTGCCAAAGGGATGTCCGAGCGTCCTCCTGTCTGGAAAATTGAAATCCCTGTCCCGGAAAAAGAAGGTCAGGAACATGCAGAAATTACCCGGAATTTTTCTGATGCCATTTTAAAGGGCGTTCCTTTGGTCGCCCCAGCCGAAGAAGGCATCAATTCAGTCGAAATCGGCAACGCAATCCTGTTGTCCAGCCTGCTGGATAAAGCAATCGATATCCCGATGGACTCTGCCGTCTATGAAAAAGAACTGCAGAAGCTGATCGAAAAAGGAAAGAAGCTGTAATTTGCTGAGAGCGGCGACGTCCCCATCGGCCAAGGGGGTTTGGACGACCTGTCGCTCAGTCTGGAAGGGGTTTTATTCGCATAATAGCGGCACTTTCCCTTACTTTTCGAATGGAATGGGGCGTATTTGGAGTGCGGCGGTTTCCGCCGCTTTGGATCATAGCGAATGGGATGTACGAACAACCTTCGCATGGCGAAACTCAAACGACGTTCGAACCAAAGCGGTGCAGAGCCCCGCACTCCAAATTCTTCCTGTATGGTAGGAAAAATCTCTGATATGTCGCGCACTCCAAATTTACGTATCGGCTTCTCGGGACTTTGACGTCAGAAGCGAGCGGATCATGTCGAAGCTGGCGGTTGCATCTTCATCACTGATGGGCGTGTTGAGAACTTCATTGTAATCGACATGCGTGATGAAGTCCGGAGAAAGCTCCTGGAGAAAAGAAGAGGGGGTGGTAGAGAGTTTTTCTCCGTAGCGGACACGTGTCTGGCAATGGGTGAGTGCCAGCGTCTGCATGGCACGTGTAATGCCCACATAAAAAAGCCTGCGTTCTTCATCCAGCGTCCCTTCTTCACGTGACCGTTTATGCGGAAGCACTCCTTCTTCCATCCCGATCAGATACACATGCGGAAATTCCAGGCCTTTTGCGGCGTGGAGCGTAATCAGTGTGACCCCGGAACTGGCATCTTTCTCCTTATCATCCTCTTTATCCTGATTGAGCGCGAGAGAATCCAGAAACCCTTGAAGACCGGATTTCTGATGGTTTTGAAAATAGCGCAGCCCGGCAATCATGTCCCGGATGTTGCCCTCGCGAGAGTCTGCTTCTTCAGGCGTCTTGCAGGAACGACGCAGCTCGTCGTGATAGCCGGTTTCCTGAATCAGATTTTCAAGAATTTGCGCATAATCCGCCAGCGGTTCATTGATTCGAACCTCATATTGTTCCAGCAGATACAGAAAGTCGTTAATCGCATTTTTTGCCCGGGTAGAAATCATTTCCTGGAAATCAGGCGATTCAAATGCCTTGATCAAACTTGTTTTCGTTTTAATGGAATATTCCAGCGCAAGTTCCACCGTTGTAGCGCCAATTCCTCGCGCAGGTGTGTTGATAATGCGAAGCAGATTGATGTCATCCTCGGGATTCAGAATCACTGCGGCATAGGCCATGATGTCTTTGACTTCGCGGCGATCAAAAAAACTTTTCCCCCCGATCAGATGGTAAGGGATTTTGAGGTTGCGAAGGTTTTGTTCGATGAGGCGGGATTGCGCATTGACACGATACAGCACCGCGAACGATTCGTACGGGATGTTATCAATCGTGTGCAGGCGGTGGATTTCGTTGGCGACGTATTCGGCTTCCAGCCGGTCATCTTCGAGTGCGACAAGCTGGATGGGTTCCCCATCGCCATGCTGGCTCCAGAGAGTTTTGGGACGGCGGCGTGGGTTATTGCGGATCAGGCTGTTTGCAGTGTGGAGGATCGCATTCGTGCTGCGGTAGTTTTGTTCCAGCTTGATAACCGTGGGGTTGGGAAAATAACGTTCGAAATCCAGAATGTTACTGACGTTGGCCCCTCGCCAGGAATAAATACTCTGATCATCATCCCCGACCACGCACACATTTGGTGGTGTGCCTGCCAACAGACGTATGAGATTTAACTGCAAATTGTTGGTGTCCTGGAATTCATCCACCATGAGGTATTTGAAACGTGCCTGCCAATGCTCCTGAATATCAGGAAAATTTTCGAGCAGATAAACGGCGAGGTGAAGAAGGTCATCGAAATCGACCGCGTTCAGACGTTTTAATTCCTGATTATAGATATGAAAAACGGTGGCCACCAGGGAGGTGTCGGAAGGATCGGGAGTGCGTCCATCGTTTTTGAGCCGGCTGATTTCGTTTTTGATCAGGATATGATCATTTTTTTCTGCTTTGGTGGTGGAACGGGTGATGATTTTTTTCAGGAGGCCGACCTGATCGGATTCGGTATAAATGGTGAAATTTGATTTATAGCCGAGGTGTTCGATTCCGGAGCGCAGGATACGGACGCAGAGCGAATGGAAGGTCCCAATCGTAAGTTCACTGGCTTTTTTCTGCGGAACCATCGTCAGAATACGTTCGCGCATTTCGTTAGCCGCTTTATTGGTAAACGTAACGGCAAGAATGGAGGAAGGCGAGACCCCTTCATGGATCAGATATGCGATGCGTGCGGTGATCACGCGGGTTTTGCCGGTGCCTGCTCCTGCGAGGATCAGCACAGGCCCTTCTGTCGCGAGCACGGCGTCCTGCTGGGCAGGATTGAGATCAAATAAACGAAATGATGGCATAATGAGACAATAAAAAAACGAAATGGGTTGAGCGTTACGTGATACGAGAGAGTCAGCACTCTATCAGGGAAAAGCAATTTCGCCAGTCACGAGTTGGTGAAGAATTTTCGGGTAAAGTTCGTGTTCGGCGATTTGAATGCGAGCGTGCAGGGATTCCGGCGAATCGTCGGGCAGGACCGGCACTTCGGCTTGACCTAAAATGGAACCTGTATCCATTCCGGAATCCACCAGATGAACGGTGCAGCCGGAAACGGTTGCGCCTGCTTCCACCGCTTGTTTCCACGCTTCCAATCCAGGAAATGCCGGTAAAAGTGATGGATGAATGTTGATCATTCGATCAGGAAATGCTTGAAGTAGGGGTGCTTTGACCATACGCATGTACCCCGCCAACAGAACCCATTGGATATTTTCCTGAAGAAGACGACGTGCAAGGTCTTTTTCAACTTTTTCCGGAAGACGTGAACGAAATTTCCCGGACGGGATAATTTCCGCGACAATCTGATGCTCATGTGCAAGCTGAAGGATGCCGGCATCGGGGTTGTCCGAAATAATACGCCGCACATCCAGTGGAAGCCCTTTGGATTCAATTGCTTCCAGAATGGCTCGCGCATTCGAGCCCTTGCCGGAACCTAAAATCGCCACAGGCACAGGCATTGGACGCGAGGAAATGGACGTAGCCGCTTCTGGCGAAGAGTCCGGTGCATTTTGTTTGGATTTCGTTAAAATCTCTGTCGTGGAACGCCCTGGTATGAGGGACACTAAAGCGATTTCTGCCTGCACTTTTTCCAGCGCGTGACGTTCGTCGGGGTCCAGGGTCTCCAGGGTGTAATCCCCTCCCTTGACGTAAACGCTTGGTTGCAATGCACGGATAATTTTATCCGCACGCATTTCCGGGAAAATGACGACATGATCAACATATTGCAGTGCAGAGAGAATCTCTGCCCGCTCTATGGCGGTCGTCACTGGGCGTGTTGGCCCTTTAAGCTGGCGGACAGATTCATCACTGTTCACCGCCACTAATAACGCATCTCCTTTGGCGCGCGCTTCCTGTAAATACCGAATATGCCCGACATGCAGCAAATCAAAACAACCATTTGTCATCACTAACCGCTGACGGGAATTCCGGTAAGCCTTTCCGATATCGGGTAATTCTGAAATGGATACAATTTTAGCAGCACTCACGCACTCATATATACCCTTTGCCGGGAAAGATGAAAAACACAATCGACAAATTTTCATGTATTAACGAATGTTATTACATGGCGATTGAGACTAAAGTTCTGAAAATTGGCAACTTACTTGGTATCGTTTTACCGAAAGAAGCACTTAATGCGTTAAAAGTCGAGGAGGGCGGGACACTTTATCTGACGGAAGCACCTGAAAAACGCATTGCTCATGACATCCGGCGATGAGGAATTTAAACACATGATGGAGCTTGTAGAGTAAGGGATGTAACGTTATCGCAATGCTTTGCAAGAACTCGCAAAATGAGCGAGCCTATATGGATAAAAACGGATGTTATTTTAGCCGCACAAGCAAAGCTGTTGGATCGCTTTGGCGGCTTGCCGGGAATTCGTGATCAGGAGCTACCCGAGTCGGTCTTAAATCGTCCTGTCCAACTTTTCACCTATGGCAATCCATCGATTTTTGCCCTGGCTGGAGGATTCCTGTCAGAAACGCTGACAAATACAAACTCACCTTTCCCGCGCGGCGCACATTACTTCTTCCCGTAAACTTCGTTTGGGTCGAATTGTTTTCCGCTTGGGTCGGTAAGGAGGGTAAGGTCCGGGTTTTCTCCCAGGGAAGTGATTTTACGGAAAAAGCAGGAAGTATATCCGACGTGGCATGCGGCGGCACCGCAGGTGTCCACCCGGATAAGGACAACATCCTGATCGCAATCGGTTTTCAATTCCACGATGCGTTGGGTGTGGCCGGATTGCTCGCCTTTTTTCCAGAGTTTATTACGCGAGCGGCTGAAATAATGGGCTTCCCCGGTTTCAATCGATTTTTTTAGGGAAAGTTCGTTCATGAAGGCGAACATGAGAACTTCTCCGGAATGAGCATCCTGCGCAATACAGGGGATCAGGCCGGTTTCGGAGTCAAATTTAGGCATGAAAACATTGCCTTCTTCGAGAAGGGATTTCTCGCCACGAGGTGAAAATGTAATAGATGAATCGTTCATGTTGCTGGAACCTGGTTTCCCACCGAATAAAGGATGCTCATATGAAACAAGGATTTTTTCGGTAGATGACAGGAAAAGAGAAACTACCAGAGGTTCAGGTGATTTGTCAGCTTGAAAGATGTTTTATTTTGCTCTGATCCAAATTCATGAGAGGGGTGACATGTCGCCCGGAAAAATTTGGAGTGTGGCAGTTTCCGCCGCTTTGGATCCTAGCGAATGGGATGTGCGAACACCCTGCGCATGGCGAAACTTATATGTCGTTTGAACCAAAATGGTGCAGAGCCCCGCCACTCCAAATTCTTCCCGTGGGTGGGAAAAATCTCTGATACGCCAGCGCAATTCAATTGCAGGTTGATTGTCTGGGGAAAATGGGTAAATTTTAGTTTATAAAGATATGTTGCCAGAAGATTGTAAAAATTGCAAAAAGCCCAAAGCGATCTTTTTCACCCAGATTATTGATGGGAAGATAAAGAAATTTGATTTATGCGCGGATTGCCCGTACGCGAGTGCAGTCAACGACCCGTCGGGGTTTGGGTTGGCGGAGCAATTGAATGTGGCAGGCGTGGAAGCAAAAGAAACCGAAGTGCAACCTACGAAAGCATGCCAGGTGTGTGGATTTACACTGGCAGATTTCCGGAAAACCGGACGGCTCGGGTGTTCTGAATGTTATGAGGAATTTTTTGTGCCTATCGAAACGCTGATTCGTCCCATGCAGCGCGGAATGACGCACACCGGGAAAGTCCCCTTGCGGCTGAAAGCAAGATTGGAGTTACAGCGCTCGTTGACCGAAATGGAATCCGCCCTGAAAACGGCCGTGGAAAATGAAAATTATGAATTGGCGGCAAAGTTGCGGGATGAATTGAAAGTTACCGAGAAAAAGCTCGAATCGGTGAAAAATTCCTGATACTAGCAAAGATAGTGTCAAAGAAATGTGAAATAGTAGCGCATCGGGGAGCGTCCTGGGACGCTCCGGAAAATTCACTGGCGTCCGTCCAACTGGCAGTAGAGCACCAGGCCGCATGGATAGAACTGGATATTCGCACCACATGCGATGGAGAGTTAGTCGCTTTCCATGATCCCACCTTGAATCGCACCGCCGGAGTGGAGGGAAGCATTGAAGGGATGGACTGGGCAGATCTGCGCTTGCTGGATATCGGGAAATGGAAAGCCCCCCAATATGCCGGAGAGCGGATTCCACGCCTTGCGGAAGTTCTGGAGGTTTTACCGGACGAGGTCGGGTTGTTCATAGAACTTTGTCTGGAAAAAGACGCGGTGGGTACGGTAGAAAAAGTCTTGAAAGACAGTTCCCGTCCCGAGCGGCATACCGTGATTTCTTTTCGGGAGCAAAGTCTTATCGCATCGAAACAGCGCTGGCCGGACAATCGGCATTTATTCTTGCTTGGGGGAGCTTCCGATGACTGGCGACGCGAGTTGGAGTCGGCGCTGGCATTTGTGGAAAAAAACGAACTGGATGGATTGGATATTCATTATTCCTGGGTGGAAAAAGGGCTGGTGAAGCGGAGCGACTTTCCGGCGAATCCATTTGAAGTACATTTCTGGACGGTGAATGACTGGTCAACCGGACATCAATTGTACGAGTGGGGGGCGGATGGGCTTACGACGGATCGAGCGGGCTTGTTCCTTAAAGAATTGAATGCTTTGTAAATTTGTGCATGTTTTTAGGAAAGTTTCTTAGGTAAAGATATGTGTGCAATATTTGGCATCAGCGGATTCAGGGAAGAGGGCTTGCTGGAAAAAATGGGTGCTGCGTTGCGGCATCGAGGACCGGATGATCAGGGCACGTTGTCGAATGGCGCTTTTCAAATGGGAATGTGCCGGCTCAGCATCCTGGATCTGGATGGCGGGCAACAGCCGGTTTATTCCGCAGATCGCCAGCATGCGATTTGTTATAATGGAGAAGTTTATAACTATCTGGAATTGCGCGCAGAATTAGCCCGGCGCGGATATGTCTTTAAAACCAACAGCGATACCGAAGTCGTTCTGAATGCGTATCTGGAATGGGGAGAAAAGGGGTTTGAAAAACTGAATGGCATGTTCGCGTTCGCAATCCATTCTTTACGCTCCGGAGAAACGGTTTTTGCAAGAGACCGGTCCGGGCAAAAGCCGTTTTATTATTGGCACCAGGGGAAGGAATTTATTTTTGCTTCAGAAATAAAAGCAATTTTGAAGTCTGGAAGAGTGGCGCGGAAAATGAACTTGGAGGTGCTGGATGCGTATCTGGCGCTGCGTTATGTGCCGGAGCCGGCTACTTTATTCACAGGGATTTATACCTTGCCCAGCGGATGTTTTATGCGGCGTTCCGCAGAAGGGGAAATGACCATCCAGCGGTATTGGGATGTGGCAATTCACAAAAAACCGTCGCATGTACGCGATGAGGTGCTGGTGGATGAACTGGAGGAAATTTTTCGGGATGCGATCAAAATCTGCCTGCGTAGCGATGTCCCGGTGGGGGCGTACTTGAGTGCAGGGGTGGATTCTTCTCTGGTGGTGTCGATGATGACCGAGTTCCATTCCGATGTACGAACGTATTCGATTGGGTTTGGGTCGGAGATTGATGAGACCCGGGATGCGGCGGAGACCGCGCGACTATTGGGGACGAAGCATCATGAGATTCACTGTCTGCCGGAAGATTTCAGGAACCTGCGTCGGGTGGTCTATCAGATGGACCGCCCGGTCGGAGATGCACTGATTTTGGCGTTTGATAAATTGGCCGCCGTGACGTCAAAAGATCTCAAAGTGGTTCTGAGCGGTGAAGGAGCAGATGAAATTTTTGGTGGATATTCTTTTCATAAACTGCTGGTATTGATGGAGAAATATTTTCGGTATATGCCGGACTGGCTCCACCAGCGCGGGGTAATACCGGCGTTTCGTGCCACCCCACTCGCCGCGATAGAGCCGTTTTTTCAATTTCCTGCCGATCTGGGGAAAGAAGGCAAACAGCGACTGGAAGAATTTCTGGGTGGGTATCGGGGGCGAACGTTATTCGATAATTATATTCAGTTAAAAACGCTTTGGCCTGCGCATTTGCGGGGCGCATTGTACACAGAAGCAACAAGTAAAGCGACCGGACGGGACTGGCTCCCGGTGGAACGAAATCCCTCGGGTGGGTTTCTGGACCGGCTTTTGCGCCTGCAATGGCAGGAATGGCTGCAGGACTGGTGCTTGATTCGTCAGGATAAAAATACCATGGCGCATTCCCTGGAAGTACGCTTGCCATTTTTGGATAATCGTTTGATCGATTTTGGATTCAGCCTGCCAGACAGGTTAAGAACGACAGCAAGGAA
>CAKUMP010000026.1 GCA_934667795.1 uncultured Chthoniobacterales bacterium
ATAGAATATGTTCAACACATGACGGGAGTGACTCTTGAGTTACAAAAAGTGTCGGAAGCGGAAGGAGCAGAATTGTTAAGGGGGACAGAACAGTCGGCAGACATTTCCTCAGAAGATGAGACATTAATTGTGCTTGGTTCTCTGGCGTTAGAATATTTGGGGGAGCGAAGTGAGGAAGTGGATGACGTACTGGCGGATCCATCCGGATTTGTGATACGGGCAAAAAATCCGCGGTTGGTTTTGGTTGCAGGCAGCACACCGACGGCTATTTCCTCTGCGGTGCATGCGATCCTGGAACGTTTTGGTGTACGTTGGTTTTTTCCTGGGGAACTTGGTACGGTTATTCCAAAGGAAGAAGAACTGCGTCTGGAGGTAAGCGAGTGGAAAGAGAAACCGAGTTTTAAGTCGCGTTACTTTCAGATTCGGAATGTGGATGAATGGATGAAGCGTCAAAAAATGGGAGGGTTTTATTTCCCTCCGGGAACGCATGGACTTCCGCTTGGGAAAGGTGCGAGTCTGGAAGAAACGCCTGAATTGTTTGCCTTGATTAACGGTGAACGGAGTGCCCGGCAGCATTGTATCTCGAATCCTGAAGTTTTAAGACGAACCGTGGAATCAGTAAAAGCTGCTTTTCGTGAGTACCCGGATTTGCCCTGGTATGGCATGGGGCCAAATGATGGGGGTGGGTTTTGTGAATGCAGTGAATGTCTTGCATTGGATGGGGGCGATAGGGATCCGTTTTCTGTGGATCGAAGTGTAACGGATCGCTATGTCTGGTTTTTCAATCAAGTATTGGAAAGCATCGAAGATGAATTTCCTGAAAAGAAAATTGCATTTTATGTGTATCACACCTACATGCGGCCTCCGGTGAAAGTAAAACCAAATCCAAAAATTGTCCCGGCGATTGCGCCTATCGGGCTTTGTCGGGTGCATGGATTAAGTAATGCGGTTTGTCCTGAGCGGAGTTATTTGAAAAAAATCGTAGAAGCTTGGTGTGCATTATTGCCTGAAATTTACATTCACGGGTACTGGTTTAACCTTGCGGACCCGGGCATGTTATTTATTCAAACGCATCGCATGCGGGATGAAATTCCATTTTATGCGAAGCATCAGATAACAGGGTTTCGGACAGAATGTACCGGGCATTGGGCTGTTCAGGGGCCATCCTTATATATCGCAGCAAGATTAATGTGGGATGCAGAAGCAGATCCAGATGCGATCCTGCACGATTTTTGTCATAAACTGTTTGGGGCTGCAGCAGAGCCGATGTTTGATTATTTTGTACTGCTGGACCAGCAGATGCGGGATGCGGATCATCATACGGGGAGTGCTTTTAATTTATTGCAGTTTTATCCTGAGGAAGTAAGAAAACAAGCAGGAGCATTGATTGCAAAGGCAAAGACATTAGCGGTCGCATCGCCATATCAGGAGCGCGTAGGATTATTTTCGGAAGGGTTTTCCTATGCAGATGCCTTTGCGGAAATGATAGAAGCCAGAGATCAATATGATTGGGAAATGGCCTACAAGCATCTTCAGGAAATGGAACGTTTGCGAAAGAAATTACAGGGATATGACCATCCCATGTTGAGTGGGGGAGCAGAACGACATCTGGATCGCTTTTTCAAACTTCCGGTGGAACAAGGATATCATCGCAGTCGCGAGGGGAATCAAGTGATCGTTCATCTTGAAGATCGCTGGAATTTTCTTCTTGATCCGCAGCAGGTGGGAGAAGACCTGCATTATGAACGTTTGGGGTTAAAAGGCGGGAACTGGCAGAGCGTACCAACCTGGTCCAGTACCTGGAGTGATCAAGGATTAAGATATTATCGCGGATTAGCCTGGTACCGGCAAAATGTAGAAATTCCGGAGGAGTTTGCAGATAAACGGGTTTTCCTTTGGTTTGGTGGAGTCGATGAAAGTGCGAGGGTCTGGGTGAATGGAGAATTAATAGGCACCGGTCCGACCTCTGCATTTACACCATTTGAACTCGATGCCACAACCGCGGTGCGTTCTGGTAAAAATGAAATTACGGTGTGTGTTGCAAACCAGAGGACAGATGAATTAGGCACAGGTGGAATTATGGCGCCGGCATTCTTTTATGCACCGGCAAAAGGCATGGAAGCACAACTGGAAAATATTCAGCCGTTAAGAGAAACTTTTCCATAAATAAAATATCCCCCTTAACATGAAAATAACAGCGAATTTACATCAAGACTACCGAAGTGCAAACACCGGTATCTCATTAGTAGAAGTACTGGTGTTAGTCGTCATTATAACGATTTTAATGGTTATTTCTGTTTCTGTTTTCAGCAGGATGAGTAATTCCGCGAAAGAAGTGAAGTGCTTGGGAAACATTCGGGAATATGGGAATGCGCTTTTAACCTGTATTGCGGATAATGGGGGCTTACCTCCATGGAATGGACTTGGGCCGGGCGACCAGGAGGGGGGATCCACGTATCCGAATTTTAATGGAATGTTGATTCCAGAATATCTTCCTGAAAGGTTGCGTTGTCCGTTAGCAACGGGGGCTGAAAGGCTACTTTCCTCTGGATTCAGTTATGGTGGCAGTGCTGCGTTAGCACAACATTATCCAAGACTGCAGGGACTTCCGGCACCTTTACATAAGGTGGTTCTGGTGTCGGAAAGTTACGGTTCTGTTTTCTGGTCGCCGACGCATTTGAATATGACGATGTATGGGGTGAGTGATGCAAATGCCAAAGATGACAAAATGAAAATTCATGAAGGGAGTGTGCGGCGCCCTCAATATCATGGACCTGCAACTGATCGAGGATTACACCTTTTCTTTCTGGATGGACATTCCGCATTGGTGCGTCCTTCCCAAGGGAATTGGTATCAAAGCCCTACTTACGGTGATGGAATAAATGAGGGGTATTTCTACGATCGGGTTCAATTCGGAAAAATGAAAAACGGACAAATCCAGTTCCCTTAATACCCCCATAGATTATGCGTTTTTTTATTTTTTGTTTATTGCTATGGAGTGCTGATATTTTCGCGCAGCAGGCGACTGAGTGTTTGATTGCGGAAGAAGGAAATGCGCGAATGAACGTGATCATCGCAGCAAATGCGGAGGAGCAGACACGTCAGGCCGCAGAAGATCTGGCCAGGATGTTTTACTCCATTTCAGAGGCAAAGATGACTGTTTCTGAAATGAGCGAAGATCAAAAAATGTCTGATATCGGAAAAGGGGTTTGGGTTGGGACCGTGAAAGATTTTTCTGATCTGGAAACGCCACTTGAAAAGAAAGGAGATCATTCGGATCGCGAAGCCTTTTGGATTCATTCTGAATCGGATCGCGTTTATATTATCGGGTTTACTTCATTGGGCGTGCAGAATGGGGTATGGGCATTGCTTTATGAATTAGGCGTACGGCAGTTTTTTCCTGGAAAAACCTGGGAAATTATTCCGAAACAGGAACGTCTTGTGGTGAATGTGTCACGTCAGGATCGACCGGATTATTATACGAGGCGCATGGTTTTGATGGTTGGCCGTTGGGGGGATGGAACGGCGGATTATGAGGAATGGCAAAAACGCAACCTGGCAGTATCCGGGTTTGATATGGCAGTCGGACATGCCTATGGACGGATTATTAAACGCAATGAAGAGGAATTTCTTGCACATCCGGAATATCTGGTAGATCCGGACGCGCCATTAGGGAAAACAAAATTCCGGATTGAAAATGAAGGGTTGAGAAACCTGGTGGTACAAGATGCGTTGCGACAATTTCGTGAAGAACCTGAACGAGACTGTGTTGCATTGGATCCTACCGATGGTGGTGGCTGGCCGGAATCTTCTCCATTGGGGAGCGTTTCGAATCAGGTGGTCACGCTGGCAAATTCTGTTGCACATGCATTACAGCAGGAATTTCCTGATAAACGTGTGACGTTTTATGGCTATCATTATCATTCCACACCGCCGAGTATTCGGGTTGAGCCGGAAGTCATTGTCAATATTGCGACTTCATTTATGATGGAGGGATGGAGTGTGGAAGACTTACTGGCTGGATGGAATAAACAGGGCGCGACATTAGGAATTCGCGATTACCTTTCCGTGGGAGGATGGGACAAAAGTCTGCCTGGACGCGCTCGTGTGTCGAATCCTGATTATTATAAAGTCAATTTTCCTGAATGGCATCGCCTGGGGGCACGTTACTATGAAACGGAGGCTTCAGATAGCTGGGGGCCTTATGGGTTGGGATATTATTTAGCGCATCGTTTGTTGTGGGATGTGGAGGGTGCTCAACACGTAGAGGCATGGATTGAAGATTTTTTTGAAAAATCTTTTGGTTCCGCTAAAAAGGAAATGAAACAGTTTTTTGAAAATCTGGATGGAAGAAAATCTCCTCTGTTTTCGGAATATCTGATTGGAAAAATGTATCGAGAGTTAGGCGCAGCTAAAAAGGCAACGACTGATCCTGCTGTTTTGAAAAGGATAGAGGATTATATTAAGTATATGCATTTTCTGGAGTTGTTCCGCGCGTATGAAACGGCCGCACAGGCAGACAAACAAAGTACTTTTGAAGCATGTGTGAAATATTCCTGGCGGATACGTGAGAGCAGGATGGTGGCACCGGGTGCATTGAATTATCGGGAAAGCAGAAGAGACCGCCGTATCAAGGAGGTTACGATTACGCCGCTTCGACAGGCAGATAAGGGACCACCCATTGTGGCAGAAACACTGCTGGAAAACGGGATTCGCAATAATCCCGTATTTGAATTTGAACCGGTATCATATGGCATGGAGTGGGTGCCCAAAAAAGGGTCTGATATGCCAGAAAAACAAACGGAAAATTCTGAATCTATCCAGTTGCGAGGGGAAAATGAATTGCTGGTGTATTTGGACAAGCAACAGCCTTCTGTAAAATTGATGGTGACTGGAGGGCTGATCAAAACGCAGGGAATCAATGTAGATCGTGGCCCTGTGCGCCTTTCCTTAATTCCTTTAGCGCATCCCTTGGGAGAATCTGTTATGGATCAAGAGATCCCGGCAGACCGTGATGAACATTCCATAGAACTCACCAGCGAATACGCAGGAATCCATCGTTTGCTGATTAATGACGGGAATGATCTGACTCAAATAAGCTGGGAGCCGGGCGCTCGAATCGGGATTCCATCGGGAGTCGAAAAGAAAGTGGCTTTATTTCATCGCAACGTGTATTCCCTCCTCTTTTTTGTTCCTGAAAATACCAAACAAGTCATTGGATATGCTGCGACCAGCCGTGGGTGGATCGAATCACCGGATGGAGAAATCGTGTATGACTTTCGAAAACTCAAAGGTCCTGCCTATTTTCATATTGCAGTTCCATCCGGCATGGATGGAAAAGCTTGGCGAATGGTGGAGTGTACCGGAGAACGCCTACTGCTGACCGTTCCCCCTATGCTCTTCCGTTCGGAAAACGAAATGCTTATTCCAATAGAATTAGTGAAATAAGCAGGCCCCTCTTGCTGAAAGCGTGCGTTTGGCAGAAAGTTTCACGCAAAGCACGCCAGGGTCGCAAAGGACTTTTAACCACGAATAGACACGAATGGACACAAATGATTATTTTGGTGTTTATGGATGATGAAGATGATGCGTTTTGGGAAGAGTTTCACACGAAGAAAATTTATAAAAATTCCGGAATCCTTCGTGGCTTCGTTCCTTCGTGTGAGATAATTCTTCTAGCGTGTCCCACCTCATTTTTCTCCGCATTATCTCATTTTAAAAAGTCCTTTGTGTGAAATGGGTTCTTTAGCCGACGGGGACGTCGGCGTGCCCAGCAAAAAGACCTGCCGACGGGGACGTCGGCGCTCCCAGGGGATTTTATTACTCGTCTGATTCAGAATCGGTTATCTGGAAATTATTCATCAGCGTCGGGCCGTCAGAACCTGCGGCGAGATAAATTCCAACCTGCCCAACTGTTCGGCTTAATTCCGTGTCCGTATAGGTGGTTTCAATTTGTTTGTCATTAAAATCAAATCGAAATGTATCGCCCACAACGGTGACGGAAAAACGATACCAGGTATTTAATAAGGAAGGTAAATCTACTTGTTCGGAAAAAATTTCCAGATCGGGATTTGGAACGGTGGTGATACCTGCTCCTTTATATAAACGAACTGTTGCGGATTTGCGGCTTAACTCGATTGTGGCGAGATAGCCGTTTTCATCAGAATCATCCAGACGCAGAAAAAATCCAGCTACATTTAATGGGGTTCGGGCATTGAAACGAAGGTCTGCGGAAATCGTGAAATCGGTAAGATCATTGTTTTTCTGATTCCCTGTCGTTCCTCCTTTACCTGGCACAAGCGCACCGGTTGAGGTTTCATCAAAAATTGCGATTCCTGTCACACTCTCTTTATTCGTGGCAATCCGAAGGTAACTGGCAACGTCGTCCTGTTGGCTGACCGCATTGCTGCGCGTGATTTCTGCCACTCCATCAGTACGAAAATGATTATCAAATGCCGGATTGTCGTAAAAATCAATAGGCCCAACCGGTAAGGATGTCGCAAGGCAGATCGTTTGTGCAAAACAACAAAGCATTGCTGCAAAGGATACGAAAGGAGAAATGTGAAATGTTTTACTCATGAAAATAAACAGGTTAATTGGTGATGAAGACGAAAGTTGTAGAAACCCTGTCAGGGATATGCGTTAATGCATTTTATTAGGTGTGAATCATTATGTGAATCAATGTATATAATAATTCACTTATTGATTTCTTTTCAAGAAAAATCAGAAAAATCTGAAAGTGGCGGTGGAGAAGTTTTGGCAGATGTTGGAGTATTTTCTAAATGCAGACGGAATCCCATGGGGGGAGGAGGGAATGAAAAAGTCCTGTTCAATTTTGAGTTGCTTAAGTAGGTTGAGGATATGGTTATTAAGGAGGGAAAACATTCTGAAAAGTCTGAACCGGTGAGGATTTTGTCTATTGATCCTTCCTTACGGGGGACGGGATACGGGGTGATTGAAAAAGCGGGGCGTCACATGACTGCATTGGAATATGGGGTCATTCGGAACCCACCCAAACGGCTGCCCTCGGGCTGTTTACTGGAAATTTTTGAAATACTGGAAGCGGTGATACAAAAGCATCAGCCGAATGTCTGTGCGGTGGAGTCGGTGATTTATGTACAGAGTTATAAAACGGCCATTACCCTGGGGGCTGCACGAGGGGCTGCGATATTGACGGTTTCACGACATGGGATCCCGATTTTTGAGTATACGCCGAAACGCGTCAAACAAGCGGTCGTTGGACATGGTGGGGCTGACAAACAGCAGGTAGGTTTTATGGTGCGTGCTCTGTTGCAACTGAAAGAAACCCCACAAGCCGATGCTGCCGATGCCCTGGCAATCGGACTGTCCCATTGTCAAAACATGGATCGCCCAACCTCCGCCTTAACTCTTGTTCAACCTATTTAAGTGACACCTGAAATGCATGAATCTTTTATACCTTCTGTCTGGCTGGGGCGTGTGGATTACCAGGAAGCCTGGGACATGCAGCAGAAAAAACAGGAAGAAATAAAAGCAGGAAATGCTTTGTCGGAAATTTTTCTTCTGGAACATCCGGATGTCATTACCATGGGGAGACACCGGGACGTTTCCAGCCTGGGGCCGAATCCTGAAACGCTTCCTTTTCCGGTAGTATATACCAATCGGGGAGGACAAGCCACCTGGCATGGACCGGGACAATTAGTGTCTTATCCTGTTATTGACTTACGACTTTTTCGAATGGACCTGCACTGGTATCTGCGGGTACTGGAAGAAGCGATCATTTTGACGCTCAAGGAGCTGGGGATACAGAGTGGGCGTCTGGAAGGGAAAACGGGAGTCTGGGTAGAGGGAAGAAAAATTGCCTCCATCGGAGTAGGCGTCCGGAGTTGGATCACCCAGCACGGGATCGCGTTAAATGTGGATAATCGCCTGGATGCGTTTCAGAGCTTTACTCCCTGTGGGATTAGTGGAGTAGAAATGACCTCCATTGCGCGGGAATCCGGGAATGCTCCGACGGTTCAGAAAGTGGGGGAACTCTTTGCGGTTCACCTGAATCAACAGCTCAACTTTCCTGCTTTTTAAAACTCACACGAAGACACGAAGACACGAAGATTTTTTAGAGAAGGATAAGGCGGAGCGCATGGAGGTGGAGCGCTTGGGGAAGAGTTTCACGCTAAGAAAATTTATAAAAATTCCGGAATCTTTCTTCGTGGCTTCGCGACTTCGTGTGAGGTACTTCTTCCAGGATGTGTACCTCACTTTTCTCCGCATTATCCCATTTAAAAAATCCTTTGTGTGAAATGGGTTCTTCAGCCGACGGGGACGTCGGCGTACCCAGAAAAAAGACCTGCCGACGGGGACGTCGGCGCTCCCAGGAGTGCTTGGGAAAAGTTTTACGCGAAGGGCGCAAGGGACGCAAAGGAGTATGGGGCTAAAATTGTTTTATACTAAGCGCTTTTGATAATTGGTAATTAGTAATTAGTAATGACCAATCATCTCGCTTCCTTAAATGGAGTGAGTTCGACCGGGGCGGGGGGGAGAGTGGTCGTGGGGAGTTGCCATTCGGTGTCCCGGATTTCGCGGCCTGTATTGGTGCGATTTTGTTCATTTTGTGAAGCATTGAGGAGTTCATCCTGTGAACGGACCACCGTGGGTTGGATCATCACAATCAATTCATTTCGGTCCTTGCGTTTGATATTATTACGGAGGAAAAACCCGATAATCGGGATGCGGCTGAGGTAAGGGATTCCGGATTCCACCTTATTGGTATCATCTGTGACCAACCCGCCGAGCACCACCGTACGGCCATTGGGGACCGTCACTGTTGTGGTGAGCTGTTGGGTACTGATCGTGGGGATCTGGTTTCCGGAAATTTCGGTTTGTCCGGTAATACGGTCATTCAACTGCACAATTTCGAGCGTCACCTCGCGTTCTGAATTGATCAAAGGAATCACCTCGAGTTTGAGCACCACATCTTCATACGTGATATTGGATTGGAGAGCCGTACTGTTATTATTATTGAGGTCGGTAATCGTCGAAGTCGGGACCGCGACCTTATCACCGGAGAGGATCGTGGCTTTTCGGTTATTCGTGGTATAGACCGTTGGGCGGGAAAGGATATTAAAGCGGGTCGTGGACTCCAGAGCGTTCACATAAATATCCAGCATATTATCCACCACCGCATAAGTCGTCAGTCCGGCGGGAAGTGGAAAATCGGTTGGGTTCAGGAGCGTTGTTGCATCCACAATAATATTATTGGCCCCCGTGCGGGTGCGGAGAGAACCTGCGATACCATCATTTCCATTTCCATCCGTTGTATAGCGTTGGATAATATCGATCCCGTACACATTTTCGTCATCGAGACGGAGCTGTCCGATCACCGTAGAGAGATACACCTGCATCGGGCGTTTATCCAGTTTTTCCAGCATCACCCGGACCTTGTCCTTGGCCTCCGGAGGACCGATCACCACAATGGAATTTGCGCGATCATCTGCAATGAGCGTCGTATTTCCCAGGCGGACCGATTCCGGGAGCGGGTTGCTGTCGGGATCATTCAAGCGATCGGCAAATGCATTACTGCCGCCCCCTGCCGCGCCCCCGCCGGTATTGGTGCGAGTATTTTGGGTATTTTGATTTTGAGTTGCCGTATTTCGGAGGGCTTCAGCGGCGGAAATATCTTCCTCTTCTTCTGCCAGCAGATTGGAGAGCACCGGGAGAACAGACGTTGCTTTCACATAGCTCAGAATATGTTCATAAGGGTCCATTAACTCCACCGCATCATCGAACTCCTTGATCAAGTTCCGCAGATACACGGCATTTACCGGGCGAGTCCGAACCAGAATCCGGTTCGTGCGTTGATCTGCGACCACCTGAGTGTCGGGAGAAAGGAGGCCGGCCTGGAGCTGTGCGGCCGCATTTTGATTTTGCGCATTATTGTTATTGGCATTTTGTGCCGGTGGAGCATTACCGGCTGCAGGCGCTCCCGTGCGCATACGACTTTGGATAAGCTCATTCATAATATCGGCAACCCGTTTTGCGTCGGCACGATACAACTGGATAAATTCTGTGGTGATTTCCGCAGGTGGAACATCAATGAGCTCGCGCAGAGCGATCAACTGGCGAATGAGCGAGGAATTTTCTGTAATGACAACGGCCTGCGCATTTGGGACCGGGACAACCGAGCCGTACGGGTGGAGCGTCACATGCGTCTGGAAAATCGAGCTTGCCTCATTCGGGTCGATATAATGCAGTTGCATAAAATAGCTTGCCACGATTTCTCCATTTGGGAGGGACTGTGGGTCGCTGTAGAGCGCAACGCCTTCCGAGCGAGGCGTTTTTCCGGTCGTCGTATTGATAATTTTGAGCGTAGAGGGATCTGTCTGGATCAGCACATATCCATTCAGCAGGAGGTGGGATTCGAGAATATGAATGGCTTCTTCGGTTGCAACCGGTTCATTAACCAGAACGCGAAGCAGAGGTGTGTTTCCCAATTGGGAATCGCGGATAATGCGTTTGCTCGTCAAGCGTTCATACAAGTCGAGAATATCCTCAACGGGGTTCCCCGGGAACTGGAGAATGATCTGGTCATTCGGCGAAGCTGGTGGAGGAGGGGCCGGGAGTGGGGGAGCCGGGGTTGGCGTAGGGATTTGAGCCACAAGCGGAGCCGCCATGAGGAAGCTGGAAAAAATGGCGAACAAGGTAGAATAAAAATATTTCATAGTCATGAATTCAGGGTTCTGCATGGAGATAAAAATTACTGGGCTGGAGGTCGGTTGGGGCGTTGGATCTGCCGGCGTGGGCGTGAGGAAGAAGAGGAACTGGTATTACGGGAGCGATTGGTATTAGGCGCTGCGCGTGGAGTAGGGGGACGTGTCGGGGTGGTGGTTGCCGATGGTGTAGAAGTATTTGCGGCAGGTGGAGCCGCTGCCGCATCCGCAGCCGGAGGAGCGCTTGGGCCTGCCTGGAGTAATAAATAATCGTATCGGATTTCGGCCACTTCTGTTCCATTGGAAATGCGGGCAACGACTTTTTCCGGATCCCGATTTATTTCCAGATCGACCAGAGTCAGTCCGTCGGCGGTGGGGTTTTGATGGATTGTAAAACGTTCCTGTGTGGATTTGTTAATGACGCGGATAAAGGGATGGGGGCCCACATTCCCAATGGCCACAATCGCGAGTGCATCAGCAAAACTACTGACCGCCTGTGTTTCGACCACGGAAGCAAGCGTAAAGGGAGAGCGTTTCCAGAGCGCTGCGTATCGGCTGGGAGAATACGCCGGGTCCACCACATCCAATGCGGAATCCTCTTGCTCCGGAGACGAAGCAGGCGACTGCGCATCGGGGTCAGACCGTTTCTCTGCAGAAGTATCTTCTGTATCCTCTGTGTCTTTCGTCGGGGAGGGTTCCGAAGAAATATCGGGTGCCTCCTCAGCAGGCGCCGGGGTGCTTTCCTGGGCGGACGCAGGTGCCGGGAAGCATAAGCAAAACAGGCAAAACAGGCAGAAAAGGATCAGGGGAAAATATCTCATGGTGCGTGTGTCTCCGGTTTATACCATTTTGCGATCGTAAGGTCACAAATCACCTGCGGAGGTTCTTTATCACTGATGAGATCGAACGACGGGATTGCAATAAAGGCTTCCGGCGTTTGCAAAGTGGTCAGCCATTTTGTCAATGCTTCCAGCGAACCGCTGACCCGGAGCTGGACGGAATATTCCTGATAATCCGGGGTGATGGTCGGGTCGGGAAGTTTTTGATCGAGAATTCGGACATTTGCAGACTTTGCGGACTGCTGGATTTGTTGGAGGAGTTCGCTTGCGCCGACTCCGCTGGCGGGGGGAGCGGGCTGATGGGTTTTGAGCCACTCGTTGCGTTCCATCCAGAAATCTTTTTGCGCCAGCCAGGAATCCTGCTCCATTTTTGTGGCCTGGAGGGAAGTAATCTGACGTTTTGCCGTTTGCCATGACCGGATAGAAAACGAGAGCACGATCAGATTGACCATCAGAAAAAGTGCGATGGCAAGAATGATAGAAAGTCGTTTTTCGCTGGCGGTGAGTGGACGCATGAGTAAATAAAAATTATGTAAACTGGGGGGCGGTCATGGAGATTGCGTAGAAGTATCCGGGGTGAGCCGTTTTCCTAACAACTGGAACTGGGCAATATTATTCGAGAGTAATTTTGGTTGTGGGGCTTCCCATTGGAAAGGCACCCATTCGTTGCTTTCTTTCAAATCATTTGCCAATTTGAATGCAAGTGGAGCAGAAGCGGCTTCACCGGAAATGAAAAAGCCATTGAGTTTCTGTTGAAATTTAATCAGTCGCACGCCTTCTTCGGGGAGGAGGAGAGACATTTGATACAAACGTTCTACCGGGAAAATTTCTCGATTGATCGCGGGGTCGAGTGCCTGCCATTTGCGAGCGGTGGTCTGGAGCATTTGCACCTCCGGCTGGTGTTCACGGATTTGATCCTGGAGAGATTGCAACTGGTGTCGGGACTGAAGCCCCAGCCCCAAAAGCAGGAAAAATAAAAGCGCATAACCGGCAATCAGAATCTTTGCAGACTTTTGAATAAATGCCTGACGTTTCGCTTTTGAGCGTAGAATATCGACTTCCGGTGGGTTGAGGGAAACCGCGCCGGACGTTCCGGACGTGGAGGGTAAATGGGGGGAAGGCGAGGGAATGAGTTGAAGCGAAATGCCCGTTTCCTGAGAAATGTGCTGGAGTTCGGCAGGCGAAAGGTGCTGGAGATCGAGAGAAGTAAAAACAGGAATATTTTGCTGACTGTTTTGGGGTAAAACATGATCTGCCTGCAAGCCAAGAAGAATCGATTGTATCTCCTTCATGCTGGAGAAATCGAGCGTGCTGGCGTTGATCTGCTGGAAATAAACCGGACGCTGATTACGCACGAGGATGAAAATCGGATACACATCTTCCCGGAGAAGATAAACTCCATCCTGCGGGTAAGACCATACAAAGACCGATGGGAAATACAGGTGCGTTTGGGAGAAAAGAAGTTTCTCGGGAATTTCCTGTATCAGGCAGCAAACGGAAACCTGGGTTTTTTCGCTTTGAGGAGTCGGTTTCCCCAGATCATGAAACAGAAGCCCACCGGTCTTGATTGCCGTCACCGGAATCAGCCCGCGGGTTTCGAGATCCAGTTTGACAATGACTTCCAGATCCTCGCGGGAAGCCGGGATACATTTAAATATGCAATTTAAAAAATAGCGGGACGGCAGCGCAACCGCGCGCGGCGCAGGAGAGCCGGGGATTTCTTCTTGTGTCGGGAAAGTTGTTTCTAAAGAAATCGAAGAAGGAGAAGACGCCGGCGAGGGTGCAGATGCCTTTGGCGCAGCACTGCTCGAAGCAGAAGAACCGGACAAATTCCACCATTCCCATCGCCCGTTGGCGGGAATCAGTAAAGCGTTGGATGTTGGTGGAATACGTTGAAAAATCATGGTGATAGAACTCGGAAATCTGATTATGGTAAGGGGATAGTATCGCTGCAATGATTATTCTTCGAGGACCTGGACAATAGAAGCATTCTGGTTGGATTTCCGGGTGATGACAGACAGAATTTTTGTATAATTTCCTACTTTGGCGGTGACTTTAATGCGAACGATGGGATCTTCAATACTGAGTAACGGGCGGATGGAAGCAAATTCGTCATCAGAAAGCCCAAGGAGCGACTGAACCTGGGAGAGGTCGGTAATTTGAGCGTCATCTTCTGTATTCAGTTCCCCATCGAGACCGGTGCGCGAACGTACCAGAGGGTCCACGCGTTCTACCGGCAACCGGGTAATCAGTGCCAGTATTTCCGCTGAAGCCTCGTTGACATTCACCGGCCCGGAACTCCACAATGTGAAATTTTCCTGCCAGTTCGGGTGTATTTCCTCCAGTAATTCCATGTTCTTCACTTGTGAAACCTCCGCAAACGACTCAAAGTTGCGGTTTCTTGGAAATTGAGACTGATTAAATTGCGCATAATAGTCGCGCTCCGCCCCATGAAGACGGGTTAAATCATCCGAATCTTTCCAATCCAGGAGCGAATCCGCGATGGATTCTGCCCCCAGGAGGTCGAGCCCCCATTCCTGTAAAATGTAGAGCAAAATGTCGCGACGTTCATCCGTCAGGATAAAATTCAGATTAATGCGTCCTGCTTCGCTTTCGATAATGGTGGAAAATGATTCCTGGGAACTGAATTCTTGATGCAGAAGGGGGTCGTATTTGTCGATGGCGGGATGCATCGCGAGAGCGACAGCAGACTCTGCGAGTTGGTCGGCGCGTGTGGCTTTGGCGCGCGCGGCGTCTTCATCCAGACCGGTGCCGAGAAATTGTGCGAGAGACAGAACCGCCGCAGAAAGGATGGCGACTGCCCAGAGCATCAGGATCAGCGCGGATGCAGAATTTTTTAAAGGAAAAAATGTGCCTGTGCGGAGCTTCTTCATGGTGCACCTCCTTGCGTATTGCTGAGGGAAGGCAGATGGAAAATGGCTTCAAAAGGAGCGGCTTCGCCATATTGCAGAATCGCCATTCGGATTAACCGGGGGCGCGTCGCGGTAGATTCCCAGGATCGCTCCCAATTGCCCGTGGAATCATCATAAAATAACCATTCCACTCGCTGGATGTCGGTGACCAGCGGAAGTTCCGGAGTAAGGATAAGGTTCGGGTTGCCCTCAAGTGTTTCTTCCGTAAAAAAAGATAAATTGAAAAGCCCTCCTAATTGAGGACGCTGCGCCAGAACTTTTGTCCCATAAAAAATTTCCTGATGGCCTATAGCTAAAGTCGTTGGCGCTTCTGTAATGCGAATTTCAAAAAGTGCCGCGCCGGATGCAGAATCGTTGACACTGGTCTGGATGCGCGCGTCGTTGGGAATCGTACGGAATGCTTTGCGTAAAGTTTCTGCCAGTCCTTGAAGTTCCTGGTAACGGACTTTCCGCCCTTCAATTTCTTTTGTGGCTTCAATCCCCGCATAAATAATCTGGTACATTGAAACAGTGATAAAAATGAGCACGCCCATCGCAATGACCAGATCCAGTAACAAAAATCCGCTTTGTCGCGAAAATTTCTGTCTTCGCGACTTCTGCGACTTTTTCCTGAAGCAGATAAACCGGGGATGATCAGGGGCGGTACACATAAATTTCGCTGGTAAGAATTTCTTGCCCCTGTTGGGTGGCGGTGATTTCCACTCGATATAAATTCGGCAGTTCAGCACCATGACGGTTGATCCAGGTCGAAGGTTCGATCGTCCGAACTAACTCAATGTTCTGGATGGTGGAGGGCAGCGCAATTGTGCCTGGCAGCATTTGATCAGCTCTTGCTTCTGCCAGACGAGATTCGACTAATTGACGCACATCCTGCTCGAAACGGCTTTCTTTTTCTGTGGATAGAATCATGTTGAGCGCATAGGCGAGCCCGACAACCGCAAATGCAAAAATCCCGACTGCAATCATGGCTTCCAGCA
>CAKUMP010000027.1 GCA_934667795.1 uncultured Chthoniobacterales bacterium
TGAAATTCACGGTGGTTCCACTTCTTTATGGGACTTATAATTTAAACGACGGGGCAACGGCATTTCGTTTGCAACCGCCTGCACAGGTGAATGTGGCGGCCTCCTGGCCGTTGATTTCTCTGGAACAGTTTACACAAACCGAGGCAGAATACCTGGCATACCGTCAACGGGAAGGGCTCAGTCCGCAAACGGCTAAGACCAGTACGATACCTGTCCTTTCCACCACCGCCGATATTCCTAAAATTGCTCCTGTTCCCACCACGACACCCATTCCTGTTGCGGAGTTTACTCCAACACCTCCGCCTGTCTCCACGCCTCCTGAAACAGAAACGGCGACCGCCATTGTGGTTGTCCCCACTGCCACGCCGGAAGAGTCTCTGGATGCGCCACGCGCACTCCCGGTGGAGGATACAGAAACGCTTGCTTCCACCAATGTCCCACGCGCGCTTCCCGTCCTCCCTCCTCCTCCCATCCAGCGGGAAAATGGAACGCTCGTCGCAGCCGTCACTCCTGCCCCCGCACCTGCGCCCACTCCCGTTCCTGCTCCTACCCTCCCGCCTAACGCGCCTTTAGCAGGAGAACCCTTACCCCCTTCATCCGGCGAAAATCCTACGCCGGCCCCACCGCGCGCAATTCCCCTTAAACCCTTTATCAGTTCGGCTGGCACCTCCAACGCCCCACCTGCCCAACCTGCAGCGGCCTGGCAAACGTACCAGCCCGGACGCATGCCCCTCGGGCGTCTGGTCAATGTGGAACAAGCCGCCAGCTTTGCCTCCACTGGCAAACCAGCGGAACGCATTTACCTTCAAGGAAATTTTGAAGTCAGTGCTTCTCGTGGACGTCAGGCGATCCTCCGCTCCCGCTCAGGACTTCTCAGTGGAAACCGTAACACCCGTATCATTGTCGAATACCCCAGCGAGTCCCTCGCGCCCACTCAAGGCGCCAATGTTTCTCGCGGAAGCCAACGCCCATTCGAAATTACCGCCATCCGCCAATCCCCGGAAGGAATCAATATTTTCGTCCGCGAAATCACTTCGCCAGAATGAAAAATTCCCACACGAAAAACAAAAAAACAGCACGCCCAGGAAAGATTTCACCCCAAAATCCTAAATCCTAAATCCTAAATCCTAAATCCTAAATCCAAAATCCAAAATCCTAAATCCTAAATCCTAAATCCTAAATCCTAAATCCTAAATCCAAATTAGGTTTATTTTTAATTTCTTCTGCGGTTACTCTTTTCCCGGGTTTTGCCCATTCCACGCCGATTTCCGACAAGGTTTTTATTTGGGTGGCGGCCTGTCTGGCGAATTCATCCAGTTTTGCGACATGATAAACTTCGTCTTCGGCTTCTCCCTGCCGCTCCCACACGCCTTCTTCCAGTGTAGTGACGCCCCCGGAAGAAAGAAACATTCCATTGGTGAGCAGGGTATAGCCTCGCACATCTTCAAGATGCACGGCCGCTCTCTCCGCTTCCCCGCTTGCATAGGTTAAAAACCTCCGCCGTGTCCGACTCCGCCCGTCCTCCAATGCGAGTTCTATCGGGCCGTCTTCACTGCTCGCCAACTGAGTTCCATTATCAAATATTTTTAAACTCCCTCGTGTTCCGGTCACTTCCATCACACAAGCGTATTGCGTGGCAAAACAATGCCCAAAGGTCACTCCGACTTCTACCCCATTGACAAGTTTCGCAGTCAAACTCCCCAGATCATAACTCTCAATAGGACGCGCCCGATAGACTTCTCCCAGGACTTCTGATGGTGTCATAAAGGTATCCGGTTTTCCGCTGCTCAGATACATCATGTCATGAATAAAATGCGATAATGCATTTGTCAATGGACCATCCAGCACAGGACGCCCTTTCCATTGCATGGTGCCTGCCCAAGTCGCACGCTGGTAATAACGCGTCGTTCGCGGCCACATGCTATAGGCTGTCACACGCTGCAATTCCCCAAATTTCCCCGCATCCACCAATTGCTTGGCAGTTCGGATCGGGGACGATTCAATTCTCTGAAAAGCGACCACCACCCGTTTGTCCCGATCCAGCGCAATCAGTTCTTCCAATTGTTCGATGGTCGGAACCGCCGGTTTTTCCACTAAAACATATAACCCACGCTCAACCGCTGCCCGTATCATTTCATAATGCAAAGGAATCGGAGTCGCGATCACCACTGCATCCAGCGTGTCCTCTTTATCCAGCATGTCCTGAAAGTCCAGATACGCTCTCGCCGCTGCCAATTCCGCGCTCTCCTGCACATGCTGCAAGGTATGCACCCCCGGATCCGCCAACGCAATCACTTCCACTAATCCCTCACGCTGCAACTCCAAAAAACCATTCACATGGTTCACCCCATACCCCCCAACCCCAATTAATCCCACTCGTATCACTTTCTTTTCCATCATTTTCTAGCTCCAAATGTTTTAGTCGTTCCAGTTTCTCCCCCCATTTCTCACACCTCCACCCCTCCCATTCAAGCTGATAATTCGTATTTTTCAGGATTTATGAAGCCGAAACAGGCAACGGGAGAGAATGAAATGTCGCAAGATGCTGAACCGAAATAACTTGAGGAGAATATGCGCGCACTTGACTTAAGCGCATAATGGCAACATGATACCATTATGCGTACCACTATTAACATCAGTGATGGTCTTCTCGAGGAATTGCGGGAGTTGTCCCGCAAGCGGCGGCGGCCGTTTCGAGAAATCGTAGAGGAAACCCTGCAACGCGGGTTGAGCGAAGAATCGGGCACGGATCGGCGCAAGGTGCAGATTCAGACATACCGGGTCGGACTGAAACCCGCCTATCGTGGAATGAGCCTAAACCAGCTCTATGACCAACTGGAGGCGGAGGACAACGCAGGGGGAAAGGCGTGATCATCCCCGATGCCAATCTGCTGATTTACGCCCACGACACGACATCCCCCAGCCATGCCAGAGCGCGGGAATGGTGGGAGGGAGCACTTTCCGGTCTGGAACCGATAGGACTTGCCTGGGTGGTGGTGCTGGCCGTCACCCGTCTGCTCACGCACCCTAATGTGTGCGAAAATCCTCTCTCCACCGCACAGGTCCGGCAAATCGTCGAGCAATGGATGAGTTTCCCGCACGTCCGGCTAATCCATCTCTCCGAAAACGCCCTGGTGCGATTCTTTGATCTTCTGGAGGAGGCGGGCATGGGCGGAAATCTCTCTACGGATGCGATGATCGCCTTGCACGCGCTGGAACATTCCGCTACGATTGCCAGTAACGACCGGGATTTCGACCGCTTTGCCGGCGTCAAGCGCATCAATCCTCTATAACCTGAATCTTCTTTGCCTTTCTATGTCCAAGACCTCCATCCACGACATTCTCACCGAATTCCGCGACGCCGAAATTCACAACCGCAACCTTGGTGATAAATTCGAGCGGCTCATCTGCCGCTATCTTGAACTTGATCCGCAGTATGCCGAGCGTTTCTCCCATGTCAGGATGTGGACCGACTGGCCGGGAAAAGGTGCCGTGGGAGACATCGGCATCGACCTCGTAGCCGAGGAAGAGGCCACCGGTGAAATCGTTGGCATCCAGTGCAAGTTTTACCTGCCAACCCACACCATTTCCAAGCCGGACATCGATACCTTTCTCTCCACGCTTGGCAAGAAACCGTTCAGTTCCGGCATCATCGTTTCCACCACCGATCTCTGGGGAAAAAATTCCGAACACGCGCTCAAGGACCAGTCGAAACCCGTCCAACGTCTTCGTGTTCAGGATCTTGATGCTTCTCCCATCGACTGGTCCAGCTTTTCGCTGGATGCCATCCATAAGCTCAAACTCCAGAAGAAGCGCGAGCCTCGTCCTCACCAAAAAGCCGCCATCGATGATGTGAAAAACGGCTTTGACGAACACGACCGCGGCAAGCTTATCATGGCCTGTGGAACGGGAAAAACGTACACTTCCCTCGCCATCGCCGAAGAAATCGCGCTCGGCGGCCGCGTCCTTTTCCTTGTCCCTTCTCTCGCTCTTCTGGCACAAACACTTCGCGAGTGGACCGCCTTTTCAAGGAAACCCATCCATGCCCTTGCTGTCTGCTCCGATTCCAATATCGGCAACCGCAAAGTCACTAACGAGGACGACATCGAAATCGACATCTCGGACTTGACCTTTCCCGCCACCACTAACACGAAGGCTCTTCTCCAGCAATGGGATGCTCTCCAGGCCAAAATCAAACGCCGCAAACAGTCCAAAGAAAATCACGGCACTACTGTCGTCTTTTCCACCTATCATTCCATCTCCTCCGTTCATGAAGCACAAAAAGCCGGACTTCCCGATTTTGATCTCGTCATTTGTGACGAAGCCCATCGTACCACCGGCGTTACCCTCGCGGATCAGGACGAATCCCATTTCGGCAAAATTCACGACGCAGACTACATCCGCTCCGCCAAACGTCTTTACATGACCGCAACCCCGCGTGTTTATGGCGACGAGAGCAAAGGCAAAGCCAAAGAAGCTGACGCCACTCTCGCCTCGATGGATGACGAATCCATCTACGGCGCCGAATTCCATCGTCTCGGCTTTGGCGAGGCGGTTGAGAAAAATCTCCTTACCGACTACAAGGTTCTCGTCCTGGCAGTGGACGAAACTTTCGCCAGCAAAACCTTCCAGAAACAAATCACCGACGCCGACCAATCTCTCAGCCTTGATGACGCCGTCCGTGTGATGGGTTGCTGGAATGGCCTCTCCAAAAAACTTGACCATACCACTGGCGACGAAATCGAACTTTACGGGGATCTCGCTCCGATGCGTACTGCTGTCGCTTTCTCCCGTACCATTGCCCAGTCCAAGGCCTTTTGCGCTTACTTTGAGGAACTGATTACCTCTTACAAAGCCGACCACCCTGAAGACGACACCCTCCTGAATGTCGAACTCGATCACGTGGATGGTGGCATGAACGCTATCACCCGTCATCACAAGCTCGACTGGCTCAAGGAACCCGGCCCCGCCACTCGCTGCCGCATTCTCAGCAATGCCCGTTGTCTTTCGGAAGGTGTTGATGTGCCTTCACTGGATGCCGTCATGTTCCTCAATCCACGCAATTCCGTTGTCGATGTCGTGCAGTCCGTCGGGCGCGTGATGCGCAAAGCCACCGACAAACAATACGGTTACATCATCCTTCCCATCGGCATTCCCGCCGATGTCACTCCCGAGGACGCTCTCAAGGACAACAAGAAATATGCTATTGTCTGGCAGGTCCTTCAGGCGCTCCGCTCCCATGATGACCGTTTCAACGCTGTCATCAATCAAATCGAGCTAAATAAAAAAGCCCCGTCAAAAATTGGAATTATCGGTATCGGCGAAGGCGAAGACCCGAAGGATGGTTCCACTTCATCCGGAGACGGCACATCGAAAACGGGAGAAAAGTCCGGTTCTCAATCGCATTTTGCCTTCCATGAAGAACTTCAGGACTGGAAAGACGCTCTTTACGCCCGCATCGTCAAAAAATGTGGCGAACGCCGTTACTGGCACAAATGGGCCGAAGATGTTGCTAAAATCGCCCAGCGTCATACCGACCGCATCCAGCAGCTTCTTGACGAAGGGGACCCGAAACACACCAAAGCTTTTGATCAATTCCTCACCGGACTCCATCACAACATCAACCCCGCCATCTCCCGAGACGAAGCCATCGAAATGCTTTCCCAGCATCTCATCACGAAGCCCGTTTTCGATGCCCTCTTCGCCGATTACGAATTCTCGAAACATAATCCCGTCTCTCAATCCATGCAGGCCATGCTCGACGCCCTGCACGACCAGGCGCTGGAAAAGGAAACCGCCAGTCTGGAGAAATTCTACGCCTCCGTCCGCACCCGCGCCGAGGGCATCGACAACGCGGAAGGCAAACAGAAGGTCATCCTCGAACTCTACGACAAATTCTTTGCCACCGCCTTCAAGAAAATGGCACAACGTCTCGGCATCGTTTACACGCCAGTCGAAGTGGTCGATTTCATCGTGCGATCCGTCGAAGATATCCTCCAGAACGAATTCCACTCCTCTCTCACCGACGAAGGCGTCCATATCATCGACCCCTTCACCGGCACCGGCACCTTCATCACCCGTCTCCTCCAGAGCGGACTCATCCAACCCGCCGACCTCCAGCGCAAGTTTACCCAGGAACTCCACGCCAACGAAATCGTCCTGCTCGCCTACTATATCGCCGCCATCAACATCGAGGAAACCTACCACACCCTCCAACGCGAACAGGCCGAGCAGTTCCAATACGATGGCAGGAAAGCTCGAAAGCCTGCCACCTACACTCCCTTCGACGGCATCGTTCTGACCGACACCTTCCAGCTCGCCGAGCCCGCCTCCGGCCAGACGGACATGGAAGATGTCATGTTCCCCGCCAACAACAAACGTGTCGCCCGCCAGAAAAAGGCACCCATTCGCGTGGTCATCGCAAATCCCCCATATTCGGTGAACGATAACCCCGTCCCTTATCCCCACCTGGACGCCCGTATCACGGAGACCTACGCCGCCCGCTCCACTGCGACGAACAAAAACTCCCTCTACGATTCCTATATCCGCGCCTTCCGCTGGGCCTCCGACCGCATCGGCAAACAAGGCGTCATCGGCTTTGTCACCAACGGCCAATTCATCGATTCCAATGTGGCCGACGGCTTCCGCTCCTGTCTTGTCGATGAGTTTACCTCGCTTTATGTCTTTAATCTGCGCGGAAATCAGCGCACATCTGGAGAATTGTCCAGGCAGGAAGGTGGAAAGGTTTTTGGATCCGGTTCCCGCACCCCCGTTGCCATCTCCATTCTCGTCCGCAATCCCGGCAAACCCACCCCCGGCAAAGTCTTTTACCACGACATCGGCGACTATCTGACCCGCGAGGAAAAACTCTCCATCATCACTGAATTCCAAAGCCTCAATGGCCTCCACCGTCAGCACAAATGGCAGCCGATTACCCCAAATGATTCACACGACTGGATCAATCTCCGCGACCCGGCGTTTGAAAACTTCATACCACTCAATGCCGATGCAGGTGAATCCATCGCTTTCTTTTCGGATAGGCAAAATGGAGTTCAAACCAATCGCGACGTCTGGGTTTACAATTTCTCTGGAATGGTCTTGGAGAAGAACGTCAAGGCCACGATTTCGTTCTATAACGAGCAAGTGGACCTGCACGCCGAAAAATGTCGAGCAGCAAATGATGCCGAAGCAGAAGCCAAGAGACGTATCAGTGAAGATGATAAGCAGATTAAATGGACGCGGGGATTGATTAAAAGCCTGTGTAGAGGAGCTAAGTCTATAATTCAAGAGAATCAATTCGGGGAGGTTGTTTATAGACCTTACTGCAGGCAAAACCTTTTTTACGACAGAATTTTCAATGAATACTATAAAGAGAGAATATTTCCAACGATCCATCATCCTAATCTATTGATATCAGTTCCAGGAATTGGTGAGACGGCTCTCTTTTCTTCTTTAGCAGTTAATCAACTTCCAAATCTTCACACGATTTCTGGCGGCCAATGCTTCCCCCTCTATGTCTACGAAAAAGTTGAAGAGCAACCCAACGAACTGGACTTTTCCACTGCGGACGAAGAAGGCGAAATTATCGATGGCTACCGCCGTAAATCCGGCATCACGGACGGAATTCTGAAAACTTTTCGTACTGCCTACGGCGACGATGTCACCAAAGAAGACATTTTCTATTATGTTTACGGCATTCTGCACTCGCCGGAATACCGCAACCGCTTTGCTGCCGATCTTAAAAAGATGCTTCCACGCATTCCGCTCACTCAAGAGCGCAAGGACTACGAAGCCTTCACTCAGGCCGGCCGCGATCTTGCCCACTGGCACCTGAATTACGAAAGCATCGATCCGCATCCCGCCGTCAGCGAACAAACCGACCAACTCGTCCTTGAGCCATGGGAACTTTACAAGGTTCGGAAAATGACCTTCGCCCGACCCACCGCGAAGCAGAAAGCCGAGGGCCTGAAATGGGACAAGACCCGCATCGTCTATAACGCCAAGGTCACGCTGACCGGCATCCCCCTCGAAGCCTACGACTACGTCGTCAATGGCAAACCCGCCCTCGAATGGGTCATGGAGCGTTACCAGATCACCGTGGACAAGAAAAGCGGCATCAAAAACGATCCCAACGACTGGTGCCGTGAGCACGACGATCCTCGTTACATCATCGACCTCCTCAAGCGGCTCGTCCGCGTTTCTCTCGAAACCAACCGCATCGTCGCCGCCCTCCCGCCCCTCAACGAACGAAACGATCCGGGAATGTAGAAGCGGCATCTTGCCGCTTTCCTCTTCTTGAAAGCGAAAGTGGCTGGAAGCCGTTTTTACTATGATATGGCACTATTCCGGATCCCTTCAAAAACAAGGGAAAGAATTCTTCGCAACCCTTCCTCACGTACTTCCTGTTGCCCCAGATCCATCCCCAGGCTATGGGTCATGGTGTAACGATTGGAGTGATACACCGAACATAACCCGACCATGTGAATCAATAAATGTACCGGATCCAGGTCCGCGCGAAATGCACCTTCTGCCACTCCACGATCAATCATTTTTCGCAAACTCAAAATGACCGGGTTTTTAGTGACACGTACCCCTCCCCCTTTCAACCCCATCCCTCCATTCAGGTTTTCCCATAAGATCAACCGCGCAAATTCCGGATGCTCCCAATGAAAATTAAAATACGCTTCCAAAATCCCGCGAATCGCTTCCTCCGGCCCACTCGCCCCCTCCATCACTTCTTCTTCCAGATTCTCCACCCACCCATAAACTTCCACCAACACTTCCTGATATAACCGCTCTTTACTCCCAAAATAATGATACACCATCCGCTTGCTCACTCCCGCTTCCCCCACTATCTCATCCACCGATACCCCATGGTACCCACGCTCCGCAAATAAACGTATCCCACATCCCAGTATTCTCTCCCGCACTCCCTCACTCTTCTCTTTCTTCATCCACACATCTTACAGGGGACAGGGGACAGTTGACAAGGGACAGTTGAGCACACACGCGGGAAGAATTTGGAGTGCGGGGCTCTGCACCGCTTTGGTTCGAATGACGTGTGCGTTTCGCCATACAACGGTTGTTCGTACCTCCCATTCGCTATGATCCAAAGCGGCGGAAACCGCCGCACTCCAAATTCTTTCTCTTGACAATCGTATTCGTTTATGTAACTAATTAGTTACTTGCAGAAATTTTTGAAGAAACAAATTACCCTTGGGTAGAACGAAAAGAAAGAGAGAACGATGAGTAAAGAAATAAAATTACCGGAAGCGATTGAGAAAGATTTGGATCATTTCATGGCGGAGCCTGACGCGAATGTTTTATCGACCGTGGAGAAGTCGGAGGGGGATTTTGTGGTATTGGGAGCGGCTGGGAAAATGGGTCCGACAGTGGCGTTGATGTTGCGTAAAGCGATTGATAAACTCGGGAAGAAGCAGGAAGTGTATGGGGTTTCGCGATTTTCCGATCCCAAGTCACGTGAGCAACTGGAAGCCTGGGGGATCAAGACGGTTCCTTGTGACTTACTGGATGCAGGAGCGGTGAAAAACCTTCCGGATGCGAAAAACGTTCTTTTTCTTGCCGGGCAAAAATTTGGGACCTCCTCGAATCCGGAGTTAACCTGGGTGATGAACACCCTGACACCGGCGAATGTTGCGGAGCGGTATAAAGATGCCCGCATTGTTGCCTATTCTACGGGTTGCGTCTATCCGTTTACAAAAATCGGGAGTGGAGGTTCTGTGGAGACTGACGAAATCGACCCACAAGGAGAATACGCCAATACCTGTGCCGGGCGTGAACGTGTTTTTGAATATTATGCCAAAAAGAACAACACCCCGATTGCGCTTTACCGACTGAATTACGCCGTCGATCTGCGGTATGGAGTCATCGTGGATGTCGCGCAAAAAGTCCTGGCGGGTGAAGAAGTGGATGTCTCCATGGGGCAGGTCAATCTGATCTGGCAAGGTGATGCGGTTGCGCGTTCGATTGCATTGCTCGACCACGCATCCAATCCTGCATTCAAATTAAACGTCACCGGGCCGGAAACCATTGCCATTCGTTTCCTGGCAGAAAAACTGGCCGGATATTTTGGCAAAACGGCAAAAATTACCGGGACCGAACAACCTGAAGCGTGGTTAAGTAATGCCTCGCTTTCCAACCGCCTCTTCGGGTATCCTCAAGTCACCTTGGACGAAATGATCCAATGGGTGGCAGCCTATTTACAAACCGGTGGATCCACGCTGAACAAACCCACCCATTTTGAAACACGAGACGGGAAATTTTAATACCAGCAATTTTTCAAAAACGTCTTATATTTTTTTTGAAAATTTCTTTATCAATTCCTTACCAACTTTTTTAGAACCTCAAGAAAACAACCATTATGGATATCAAAGCACACTTGCATCAGGGTCAGGTCATTCCCGCGTTGCCACTGGCACTGAATAAAGACCGGAAATTTAATGAAAAATACCAGCGTGCGCTGGTGCGTTATTATCTGGCCGCGGGGACAGGCGGGCTTGCGGTCGGGGTGCATTCCACCCAGTTTGAAATCCGCGACCCGGAACACAACTTGTTCAAACCCGTCCTGCAGCTTGCTTCCGAAACGATTGATGCAGAATTGTCCGCAAACCCGCGCGACTATCTGAAAATTGCCGGGATCTGTGGCAAAACCCCGCAAGCGATCAGCGAGGCAGAAACCGCACGCGAACTGGGGTATCAAGCCGCCCTGCTCAGTATGGTGGCTATGAGTCAGGAAGAAATTCCTGCGATTCTGGAGCATTGCAAAAAAGTTTCGGAAGTCCTGCCGGTCATTGGGTTTTATCTGCAGCCTGCTGTTGGCGGACGCATATTTCCTTACGAATTCTGGCGGGAATTTGCAGAAATCCCGAATGTCATTGCCATTAAAATTGCTCCCTTTAACCGTTATCAGACCAATGATGTGGTCCGTGCCATCTGTGCTGCCGGGCGTACCGATATTGCGCTTTATACCGGGAATGATGACAACATCATCGGGGATCTTCTGACGCCCTTTGTTTTCCCTGGTCCGGATGGGAAACTGGTGTCTCGTTATATTATTGGTGGGCTGCTTGGACAATGGGGAGTCTGGACCCGTAAAGCGGTTCAACTGCTTGAAGAAATTAAAACCGCTCGCCAAAAACCCAGTCTGGACGCTTCCTGGTTCACGCGTAATGCGGCACTGACCGACATCAATGCAGTGGTGTTTGATGCCGCGAATAAATTTGCCGGCTGTATTCCTGGCATTCACGAAATTCTGCGTCGTCAGGGCCTGCTGGAGGGGATCTGGGCGCTGAATCCTGAAGAACAACTCTCGCCGGGCCAGTCGGAAGAGCTGGATCGCATTTATAAAGCATACCCTGAATGGAACGATGATTGTTTTGTGCAGGAAAACCTGGATAATTGGTTGAAATAAAGAAAATGCCTATGGACTCCGTTTTTGAGATTATTGGCCCCCCTATGGTGGGTCCATCCAGTTCCCACACGGCAGGCGCCTGCCGTCTGGGCCTGGCTGCCCGTGCGATTCTGGCGGAGACTCCCGCGCATGCTCAAATCGGACTCCATGGCTCTTTCTGGTCCACCGGACAAGGCCACGGAACCGATCAGGCGATTATTTCCGGATTACTCAACCGCCGACCTGAAGATGATCGCCTTAAAAGCGCATTTGAAGATGCCAAACAAGAGCATCTGACATTTTCCTTTGAACAAATCGACCTGGGGCTGAATGCGCACCCAAATTCTGTAAAAATTACCCTGACCTCCCACCCGGATTCTGAATCCAAGGAAACTCCCCACTCCATCCAGATGCTGGGATCCTCCACGGGTGGCGGTTCCATCCTGATCTGGGAAATCGATTCTTTTTCTGTCAACTGGAATGGAACGCTGGATGCCCTGATCCTCTGGCACCAGGATGAAGTCGGATTTCTCAGTCGCGTGACCACTGTTCTGGCCTGCGCAGACGCAAATATTGCTTCGATTCGAACCTCGCGTTTACACCGCGGAGAAAATGCACTGACGCTGATCGAACTTGACGCTCCCCTGCGTCCGGAAGTCATCAATTTCCTTCCTATTCTTCAATCGGTTCAAAAAGCGCATTACCTCCCCAGTCTTACTCGATCCAAATGAAATATTTTTATCAATCCGCCCAGGAACTTGCTGCCCTTTGTGAAATTCACAAAATGTCTATCGCCGAGCTTGCGATCCACCGCGAAGAAGAAGCTTCCGGCGACAGCCAGCAGGAAATCCGCGCTCGTATGTCGAAATATTATGGCCTCATGCGTGAGTCCATTGAACGCGGACTCAAAATCGAAAATATTTCTCCCAGCGGGTTGTCCGGAGGAGATGCTTCAAAAATTTTTCAATATGCAGAAACGACTCCCAATCCGCTTTTGGGAACGCAATTTGCAAAAACCATTGCGTATGGCTTTGCCGTACTGGAAACCAATGCCGCCTTTGGACGCATCGTGGCAACGCCCACAGCAGGCAGCGCAGGCATTGTTCCGGCCTGTTTATTTTCTCTGCAGGAATCGCATGGTTTAAGCGATGAAGATGCCACGACCGCCTTGTTTACAGCCGCAGGGATCGGGCATATCATCGGAGCGAACGCCTGCTTTTCCGGTGCACAGGGAGGATGTCAGGCAGAAGTAGGCAGTGCGTCGAGCATGGCTGCTGCCGCCATCACAGAAGCCATGGGGGGCAGTGTCCAGGCCACCATCGACGCTGCCGCCTTCGGGCTCATGAACACCCTCGGACTTGTCTGTGATCCCGTTGGCGGATATGTGGAAGTTCCTTGCGTCAGCCGCAACGGCATGTTTGCCGTCCATAGTTTTCTGGCAGCCACCATGGCGCTCTCTGGTGCGCGCTGCGTCATCCCCTACGATGATGTCGTGATCGCCATGCGGGATATCGGCCAGCGAATGCCTCGCGCGCTCAAGGAAACATCAGAAGCCGGTCTCGCAACCACCCCCGCCGGACTCAAATACCGGCCATCGCCACGGGGGTAAACAGATAATAAAACATCCGGATTAGCCGCAGAATGAAGTCTTCGACATAGTCTATCTCATATTAATCCAAATAGACACTCTTGTCCAAAACCCTTAAAAATCGGCGTTTATTTATGGATCAATTATCCTGTTTTTTATCCGCAGATTAACGCAGATTAACGCAGATTATTCCTGGAATTTTTATCCAGAAACAACGTAAATGAACATTGATTAAAAAAACAAGGATCCAGAAACCTTTGCAGTGATTGGGGCTGCAATGGAAGTTCATCAAGAATTAAGAAAGGGCTTTTTGGAAGTGGTGTATCAAGATGCACTAGCAGTGGAATTTGCTTACCGTAGTATTCCATTTGAACGCGAAAAACTACTTCGCATTCATTACAAAGGGGGAGCATTACCTAGTACGTACAAAACAGACTTTGTATGTTTTGAAACATTGCTAGTGGAATGTAAGGCTCAACAATCGATCGGAGGCGTGGAAGATGCTCAGGTTCTTAACTACCTTCGCATCACTGGCCTTAACCGTGCCATACTTTTAAACTTCGGCACTTCCTCTCTTCAATATAAACACCTTCTCTTTTCCCCACAAAAAACTGCGTCGATTTGTGTCAACCTACGGACCCTCCTATATTATAATTCATAGACTTACTTAATCCATAAAACTCACAGCTTCTTTCTCTTATTCCTAAAAAAAATCTGCGTTAATCTGCGGATCCTTTCAGGCTTAAATCTGCGGATTCACACAGATGATTTTTTAAACTTTTATGTTCCATTACTTCGTCCAAGCCCTTAAAAATCACTGTCCATCTGCGGATCGATTCACCTGTTTTTATCCGCAGATTAACGCAGATTATTCTTTTAAATTTTCAGCGTTTTTCCGCAGCTTATAATATTCAGGCAATGGCTCCCTACAATTTCTTTGTTCCTTTTTTTATTTCTGTTATCTTTAACAAAGTATGACTGACCACCGCCCTGAAATCCATATTGTTTACGATGCCAAGCATGAACTCGGTGAAGGCCCGATTTATTGTGAAAAATCCAATTCTCTTTATTGGGTAAATATTCTGGAAGGAGAAATCTGGAAAATGGATCTTTCCACGGAGTCACCTGAGCGGCTTTGTAAAAGTGATGAAGTGATTGGTGGTTTCACCTTCCAGGAAGATGGTTCGCTTTTGCTCTTCCGTGTGCGCGATATAGCAAAGCTGGATCCAGCAACCGGTACAATTACGTCGCTGATCTCTTTCCACGATGAAGGGATGGCGCGTTTTAATGATGTCATTGCGGCGCCTGATGGTTCTGTCTTTGCCGGAACGATCGGAGAGTTTGCGGAGACCGGAGGGCTTTATCATGTTTCCCTGAATGGAATGGTTACTTCCCTGTTCAAAGGCACCAAAATTGCAAACGGGATGGGATTTTCTCCTGATCTCAAAACGTTTTATTGGACGTGTTCCTCTTCCCGCACGATTTTTGCATTCGACTATAATGCATTGTCTTCCACGCTTGGCAACCGGCGTGAATTATATAAAGCCACACCGGATGAAGGGATTCCGGATGGGCTGACCCTTGATTCCAAAGGGGACCTCTGGTCTGCTCGCTGGGATGGATACGGGTTCTGCCACATCACTTCCAAGGGAGAACTCGTGCAGCACTACCGCCTCCCTGCCGCCCAGGTTTCTTCCCTCAGCTTTGCCGGACCCAAATTCGATACCCTTTACGCCACATCTGCCGGCGCAAGTGCCAACCTCGCCGAATTCGATGGCGCAATCTTCAAAATCACCGGCCTCCAAACAACAGGAAAACCAGAATTCCGCTCCAAAATCCTGTTAGACCAATAAATATACCCTGTAAGGGTGATCTAAAACGCTGATTGCCCCTTGTCTTGCGACCACGCGCTTACCGCTTTGTCTTTCATTGAACGCTTTAATTGGATCGACGCTACAGACCGTTTTAACGATCCCTGTGCATCTAAAACTGCCGCAGGTCGGTACAAGTCGCACTAATAAGCGTAGTTCGTTCAAACGAACATGATTAGAAAAGGTTAAGTTTAAGTACCCCCCAATTATGGGGGATTATAACATAATATTTCATATTTTTCAACACTTTCTGCTAAAAAAGGAAAAATTTGGAGTGGGGATCTCTGCACTGCTTTGGTTCGAACAACGTTTGAGTTTCGTCAGACAATGGGTGTTCGTTACATCCCATTCGCTAGGATCCAAAGTGGCGGAAACCGCCGCACTCCAAATACGCCCATTCAAAACGCCATGGGCGCGGTAGCGCATAAATGATCCAACGGCACGTTGGCCGACGGGGCCGTCGGCGCTCCCAGTTTTTTTACAGATTCTGCAATCGTTCCAGCAGCATCTTGCTGGGGAACCATACATACAGCATCAGAT
>CAKUMP010000028.1 GCA_934667795.1 uncultured Chthoniobacterales bacterium
GGATTGCCTGTTCTACTATTCCCCTCCGCGCCTCTGCGTGAGACATCCTTCCAAACCACACCCCCAACAACCCTCGCACCACCATCCTTAAAAAAATTTGTGATTTTCGTGGCTCCGTCTACCCCAATGCATCCTGCATCTGCCGCAATTGTTCATACCGCGCGGTGAAGGCTTCCACCCGCCCCCGATGTTCTGCCACCACTTCCTCCGGTGCATTTTTTACGAAATTTTCATTGGAAAGTTTCTTTTTCACTTTTTCGAGTTCAGCTTCGACTTTTCCGATTTCTTTCTGGATACGTTCCCGTTCTGCATCGACATCCACCAGCCCCTGGAGGGGCAAATAGACTCGCCCAATCGGCGTCGCAACGCCGGGAACTCCGCGCTCGGGTTCAAAATCAGGTTCGACAGAAACTTCTTCCGCCTGGCTCAGGATGGTAAAAACGGCCAGGTCCGGCAGTTCTTCTCCCATCGATTTCAAAATAAATTTCACCTTGCGGTTTGACGGAATTCCGTACTCCGCACGTAAATTCCGCGCCTGACGTACGGCCGCATACACTGCGCCTACCCGTTTTGCCGCTTTGGCAGCCATTTCTGCGGACACCCCATTCGGCATCGATGCGCCCGGCCATTGCGCAAACATCAAAAAGCCTTTCCCACGCGTATCCACCTGAAACCCTAATCGCTCCCACAATTCTTCCGTAATATGCGGCATGAATGGGTGCAACAAACGTAAAACCACAGACAACACCACGTCCATCACCGCCAGCGTTTCTGTCTTCCGCGCAGAATCCTCCCCGTAAATCGACGCTTTTGCGGCCTCCACATACCAGTCGCAATACTCACTCCAGAAAAATTCATACATCCGCTGGCAAATCTCATTAAATCGATATTCCTGATACGCCCGCGTCACATCTTCCACGAGTTGATCCAGTTTATGGACAAGATCGATCGAAATTTCCGAAAGCTCCAGCCCTTCCAGACTCGGTGTGCTGGCACTGGCGCCCTGCATTTGACGGAATCGCGCGGCATTCCATAATTTACTTCCGAAATTCCGCCCTTCTTCAATCTGTTTTTCATCAAAACGAATATCCGCCCCCTGTGGAGCAATACGCAGCAAGCCAAACCGCAAGCCATCCGCCCCGTATTTCGCAATCAAATCCAGTGGGTCCGGCGAATTCCCCAGGCTTTTCGACATTTTTCGTCCCTGCTTGTCCCGGATCATTCCTGTAAAATAAACATCCCGAAACGGAACCTCTTCCCGGTATTCCAGCCCCGCCATAATCATCCGCGCAACCCAGAAAAATAAAATATCCCATCCGGTCACCAGAACACTTGTTGGATAAAATTTCTTTAAGGTCGCTTCATCCATGGTCGCAAACGGCCAGAGCCAGGACGAAAACCAGGTGTCCAAAACATCCGAATCCTGCACCCAATCCTCACCCGGAGATTCCACCTGGCAGCGCATTTCTTCGCCACGGTACCACACCGGAATACGATGCCCCCACCACAACTGACGCGAAATGCACCAGTCCTGGATATTTTCCATCCAGTGGTCATAGACTTTTTCCCAACGTTCCGGGAAAAACCGAATCCGGTTCTCCTGCACCACCCGACGCGCTTCTTCCACTTTCGGATATCGCAAAAACCATTGCTCGCTCAACCGCGGCTCAATCGGCACATCCGCGCGCTCGCTGAACCCCACATTGTTCTCATACGGCTCCTCCTTCACCAATGCCCCCAGCTCTCCCAACACCTCAGCAGCACGCTTCCGGGCGTCAAATCGATCCATCCCCGCAAATTCAGCCCCGGCTAATTCATTTAACGTTCCATCAGGGTTTAAAACATCAATTATTTCCAACTGATGCCGCTCCCCGATTTCATAGTCCGCTTTGTCATGCGCCGGAGTGACTTTCAACACACCCGTTCCAAATTCCATATCAATATGCGCATCCGCAATAATAGGAATCGCCGCCTGATTTTCCACTGGCAGCGGCCGCCGGCAATGCTTTCCAACCAAATGCTTATACCGGGGATCTTCCGGGTGCACCGCCACAGCAGTATCCCCCATGATCGTTTCCGGACGCGTGGTCGCAATTTCCAGATACGTCCCGGGCATTTCCACGACTTCATACCGCAAATGATACAAAAACCCTTTTTGCGCTTTCGGGATCACTTCTTCATCGCTCAACGCCGTCAGCGACACCGGACACCAATTGACCATTCGCTTTCCGCGATAAATCATCCCTTTTTTATATAAATCGACAAAAACTTCCGAAACCCGCTGCGAATACCCTTCATCCATCGTAAATCGCTCCCGCTCCCAGTCACACGAGCATCCCAGCTTTTTTAACTGACGAAAAATAATATTCCCGTGCTTCTCTTTCCACGCCCACACCCGCTCCAGAAATTTTTCCCGTCCTAAATCATGACGCGTTTTCTTTTCCTCTTTACGCAATTGCCGCTCCACGACCGTCTGGGTCGCAATCCCCGCATGATCTGATCCCGGCAGCCACATGACTTCTTTCCCGTCCATCCGCGCACGTCGCGCTAAAATGTCCTGCAAGGTATTATTCAAAACATGCCCGATATGCAAAACCCCGGTCACATTCGGCGGCGGAATCACAATCGAATACCCCTCCCGGTCCGAATTCTCATCCCCATGAAAGCTGCCTGCAGCTTCCCAGGCTGCATACCATTTCTCTTCTACCGCCTTCGGCTCATACGCTTTCGATATGTCTGACATGTCTGTTTCTCCTGCTCTCCTCAATTTCTACTATTCTGCCTCGTGATTCTTTTTTAAAAAAACTTTTACCCTGTATCTATATAAAAAAATATCTAAAAAATGCAGATTTCTTACGCATCCATATATCTTTATATCTCGATGCGTGTGCTTTATCTCGTTTTTTCCGACAAGGCTCTGTGAAACGGGTTATAATCTTCATGAAATTCTCTCCAAGCAAGGCAATTTCTTTTCCTTTATGTAATTTTTGTTACAGAATCCCCCTTGCCACCATCTCGATTTCACGCAATATTACCCGTCCATGGCACGCTATACCGCCATTTTGATCCTGATTGTTTGCGGCTTCTTCCAGGAAGCCCACGCTCAATGGACGATTCGCAAGGTCGGTAAACAGGAATATGTGACACTCGACAATGTCCAGCAGTTTTACCGTTTCCCGCATCGAAAAATTTCCAACAAATCGATTATCCTTCACGGCCAGCAGGGCTCGATTCAGGCAACCATTGGTTCCAAGGAACTGCTTATTAATGGGATCAAATTTATTCTGGCGTATCCTGTGGTCGAATCCTCCGGCGAGGTTTTGATTTCCCGCATGGATCTTTCCAAACTGATCGAACCGATTCTCCGCCCGGGGCATATTAAGGGCGCTGCCGATTTTAACACGATTATTCTCGACCCCGGACATGGGGGGCACGACAAGGGAGCGGTCGGTCCGTGGGGGAATGAAAAAGATTTCAACCTGGATGTCGCGCGCCGCGCCCGCAATATCTTAACCGCCCAGGGGTATGAGGTGAAATTTACTCGCTCCACCGATGTGTTCATCCCGCTTCACGATCGTGCGAATTTTGCGAACCGTCACAAAAATGCCATTTTTATCAGTATCCATTTCAATGCTTCCAATAATCGAAATGCAACCGGAATCGAAACGTTTACGCTTGCCCCACGGGGGGTTCCATCCACTGCCCAGGACGGTCCGCGCGTTTCGGACTTCGTTCAATGCAAAGGAAATGCACGCGATCAGGAAAATATGGCACTCGCAACCGCGATGCATTCTTCCATGCTCAAACACCTTCAGCTTTTTGACCGCGGAGTAAAACGCGCCCGTTTTGTGGTCATTCGGGAAATTACCATTCCGGGAGTTCTGCTCGAAGGCGGGTTCGTTTCCCATCCCAAAGATTCTCACAAAATCGCATCTTCTCAGTTCCGTCAACAATTCGCGCTCGCCATCGCGGACGCGGTCCGCAAATATAAAATTTCCACCACCTCTCCCCAACCCACCCCCTACCTCCAAAAAGCAGAAGCCTCCGCCACCATCCGCCCGTAATGCCAGAGAACGCCGGGGCGGTGACGTGTCCTCTCCGTTAGTCACATCTAAAAAATAGAACAAAATTTTTCTACCCCACGGTTGTTTACGGCTCTGTCCCTAACAGAACGTTCGAAGGGGTCTGTCCCTAACGGAACGTCCAGAGTCGCAAAGTGCTTTTATAGACCGCGAAAAACGCGGAATTTTAAGGATAAAAATCCTTCCGCGATTTTCCGCGACTTCAACGGCTAATCCAGAAATTCTTCTCCTTTTCAAACAAATGCTTAATTTAAAATGAAAGATGTGGGTAACGGGCAGGACACGCGCGTTCACCACACTCCTAAATTTTTTAGTGACATCCGAGATAACACGTGTTATGTTAGAAGAAATCATGTCTGCGAGAACCCTTCATTCATCCAATTCATTGAGCGAGACAAGCAAGGCGAGGCGGCGTTTTTTGTCTGGTGGTTTTACCTTGATGGAAATTCTAATTGTCTTTGCGATTGTGGCGATTTTGATTGCCTTATTATTTCCGACCTTGAGTAATGCGCGGACGAGTGCGCACGCGGCGCAATGTCAAAGTAATCTTCGCGCATTAGCCTCAGCGGGGTTAAGTTACGCAGCGGACAAGAATGGGTATTTACCGGATCGTACGCGATGGAAGCAATTTACCGAGACACCGTACAGTATCATTCCATACGCTGGACAAGAGTTTCTGGACAGCAATGCAGCGAACAAATTAAAAAACACGTTTCTGACCTGCCCTGCGACACAATCTTCGCCATGGGGAACCACCGAAGCGGGACATCGAACCTATTCCATCAACCAATATGCGACAGGATCCGATACTAGTTCTGGAAGTGGCAGTACCAGCTGGATTTCTCATGTCGAAAACCGTGATGCTCCCGTGCGGCTTCTTAATGTGGAATCACCGGCCAGCATGGCATTTTTTATGGATGGAACAGCATTGCAGGACACCAGTGGGTACCGGTACTCTGTGTATACGGCGCCGGATCGCCTGGAACGAATTTCTGAAGACACCGCGTCCTGGCGAACCGTCTATTCGCATAATGACACCATTTATGTTGCCTTTCTGGATGGGCATGTTGCGCAGCTTACCTATGAAGAAGCCAAAGAAAAGCTTATCGGTCCAACCAATCCTTCTGCAAGCCAAGCCCACCTTAGTCCCCGTACCCGTCCGTTCTGGGGAGCTAAAAAATAATTTTATATGAAAATATTTCCTCTTTCTGTTTTTTCCTGCGTCCTGCTGTTTTGCAGCACATACTTTACTGCCTCATCCTACACGCAAGCGAAGGACATTCCTCTTCGTCCAGCCAAGGAGGCATTTTTAACGTCATTCCCTCGTCCTTTTTACCAGGCACTTCCGCAAGCGAAAGGGAGTTTACGTTTAAAAGAAAACGAATCGCTCGCACTTCCACAATTTCATTTTCCACATCGCATCCAACCGTTGACCTATTGGCCTGATGGCAGCATCCGTCTGATTGCGATCGAAGGGTTTCTACCGGTCCAGACTCCGCCCCCCACGCAAGCCGTCCGGTTTTCCATTGTTCCTTCCCCGGACAAATCCCAAAACGTTTCGGAAAAAACTTCTGATTCTGCACCGGTCGCATCCAGTGTCACTCTCTCTGAGGATAAATCTGCATTTATTCTGAAAAGCGGGACTGCCTTTGCGTCCACCTGGAAGCCAACGGCGTCCATGATTCCGATTAAAAAGCCTCGTCCCGCGCTCTCGGGAGACGTCGAATACCTGCAGGAAGAAGGGCAATACGCATGGGCTGCCGACGCTGAAATGATCGGTGCGTCCACTGAAGAAATTATTCCACTCGAATTTCTTATCCGTTCCTGCCGGGAAGTCGAATCAAACCCACTCTTTGCCACCATTCAGGTTCGGGGAGAAAATAAATCTTCCACACCTGCGCTCAAAGTCGAATTTCAGGTCACACTTCAGGTGTATCACGATTACGACTTCATCCGTGGAGAAATTACCTGGAAGTTCCTGCACGACATCGAAAAATATGCGGTTGCATCGGCAAGCTGGAGCGTGGACACCACCACTTCCTTTGAACAGTGGTCTTCTTCCCAGGACCAGTTTGGCGATTTCTCCACACCCGTCACCATCGCCTCTGAAGCAAATGGTACCATTTCTGTCACTCAAAACGATTCCTTGATTTCGAAATTCGCCTCCCCAGCTCAAGCACCTGCCTACAATGGTTTACTCGCACATTCCGAGCAGGATACCTGGATGCTTTCCATCCCCCATTTGACACGATTTGGTCCCAACCACCTCCGCATTCATGATTCTTCCTTCGAAATTGCTTCCTGGAGTCCACTTCACAGCCGCTTTCTCGACCTCAGACCCACCGGACAAGCCGACGAATTTGGCGTTCGTACGGCACAAAATGAGACCGTTCTGGAATCCAATGGACACGGCATGGCGCACACGCTTCCGATCTTTCTTGCACGCGCGGACAATAAAGAGCCTGCACGCGCGCTGTTGAACTACACGCAAAACCAGCACCACATCTGGCTCCCAAGCGCGGAAGACCTGGATGCGACACAAGCGCTCAACCCGTTTAATCTGCAATTTGCAAACGAACATCCGGATGCTTTTCGCGCATTGGAAACAAACATGCTTTTTCTTGTCCGTTCCCGCGATTACTGGAAATGGTATGGGCTGGCAAATTTTGGCGATTTTCGCACCAATTTTGCGGTCGGACGCAATGAAGACCGCGGGCTTTTCCCCCTGCGCTGGGCACTCAATGGCCGGTATGGGTGGCGAAATGGCAGTGGATCGATCACGTCCTCTCTCATCTCGGCCGGGCTGCAACTCAATTCCCGCGAAATTGCCATGGCCGGTCTCCAGCATGGGTTCCACATTGCATCTGTCGATATCCAGCATGGTTCCTTTTACAAACCCTACCGCGGATCCCAGGGAGGAATGCATCGCCGCAATCGTGACCACTGGAGTGGCAGCGTCCAAATGCAGTACTCTCCCACCATCGGTATCTATATGACCCAATGGCTCACCGGTTCTCCATGGGTGCAGCATGCGCTCAAGGGGCTGCGTGATTTCGCCACCAATGACACCGGTGCATCTTCCGCCTTCAAATCCCAGGCATGGATTCTTCATTACATGGAAACGATGAACCCTCAGCATTTAGCCACCGCTAAAGAGTTTCTTCAACAAGCCGCTCAGTGGTGGCATGATCGAACAAAGGAAGGTGACAATGCCAGCATCACCCCTGAAAACCCGCTCCATTCTCTTTATCTAAGCAATTTTCGCCGCGTCAGTGATGGACTGAACACGATTATCTTTTTCCACCAGGCAACAAATGACCCCGCTTATCTCGACATTTTGCTTCAATCGACTTTAGTCAACACTTTAAACGATAAAGCCATCGGCGCGGAAGCCTCCGGCTTCGTGGTCGGCTATCTGCTTGCCAATGGGGTTCCCGTCAGTGCGTTTCCTGCGGATCAACTCCAGCAGTTAAAAGAAAAAATTTCTTCTCAGCAGTACCCGACACTCGCTGATCCGAAACCGCTTTCCTATCAGGAATTAGTCCACATTATCACCACACAGCTTCCGCCGGTAAGAAGCCCGCAATACCGGGAATCCAATGCGATTTCCAAATTTGCCGACTACCTCTGGCTCACACAGGAATGGCTGACCATTTCTTCTGAGGAAACGACTTCTCCTTCGGATACTTCCGCCTCCAGAGCCCAGAACAACCAGCCCTCCGACCTCCCAGCCACACCCGCTCAGGACCCAACCAATTCCAACCATCATTAACTTTTACCCTTTTTATTTCTCATGATTGTCACTACTCAAATCCCTTGCGGGAATGGGCGTATTCGCTGGATCAAGCCCGGACATTTCGAAGTTGAACTGATCGCGTACAGCAAACACGCCCGCTATACCCATTTTCGTATTTCTGATGTAAAAGAAGCGCGTCAGCAGGAAATTATTCTGCGTCCGGATGCCTATTTTCCGGCAACTTTTCCGAATTTACATTGCAAAATCTGGATTCGTCGTGGGGATGATGGAGAATGGCTCTCGTTACCGGAAGAACAAGTCCAGATTGCGCCCGAAGTGGTTCGTTTCCCTGTCGATCTTTATCCAAACGAAAACCTCTATATCAGCACAGAACCCCCTCGGCCTTATGCGGAAACAACGCAGGAACTTTTCCAGATCCATCAATCCCATCCGCAGATTACTTCTCTCGAGTGTATCGGACATTCCATTGAGCAACGCCCGATGTTCTGTCTCAGTGTGACAAATGATATAAACGCCGCTGCCTCTGCTCAAAAGCCGGTGGTGCATATTTCCGCAGGCGAGCACGCAACCGAATTTTCCGGCGAAGAAATCGCCCGCGGGATGCTCCAGTTGGCTCTTTCTGACTCTCCTGTTGCACAATCACTTCGGGATCAATTCCGTTTCGACTTTATCCTCAACTGCAATCCGGATGGAAATTTCCATGGATGGCATCAATACAATGCCTCTGACTGGCTGGCGCACAACTATGCGGATGGCGCCGATCGTTCCTGGCATCATGAATTCGAGCCATATTTTATGGGAGAACTTGATTCGCCGTCACCGGAGACCGTGGCGGTTGCGGAGCATATCAAAGTCTCTCGTCCGGTGTTCCTGCTTTCCTTGCATAGCTGGCTCGGGCATCATGGCAATCCCGGTGCATTCCACGCCGACGCCCACCTCCTTTCTCCTGCTATGGGGGAAAAATTGTCGCTCCTGAATACTCTCGCAAAAAAAGTCGCGAAAGATTTCGATGTCGAATTCGAAACCTATCCTTCTTCCAACCTCTGTGCAGGACATATCGGAACCTATCTCATGAAAAATGATATCACCCTCGCCTACACCATTGAGGGCCACATGAACCTCGGACGCCAAAAGCTTCAGAACTTCGGAGCCCAACTCCTCCAAACCTGGCTCGCCGAAAAACAACTCCAATTAATTTAGGAGTGCGGTGACGCGAATTGATGCCTGACTAAAGTTTTTAAAGCTCACACGAAGACACGAAGACACGAAGAATTTTTAGGGAAGAAGAGGCAAAAAAACAGAGGGGCAGGACGTTTTTTGAGACAAGGTTTACACAAAGAAAATTTTAAAAATTCCGGAGTCCTTCTTCGTGTCTTCCTACCTTCGTGTGCGACAATTCTTCCAGTGCGTATCACCTCACCTTTCTCCGCATTACCCCATGTAAAAATCCTTTGCGACCTTGGTGTTCTTGGCGTGAAAAAATCTTCAGCCGTCACTGCCCTTCGGCATGGCCGACGGTCAGGTTATCCAGTTGGGCGTTCCGGAAATTTTCTACCCGGAAATACCCGAAGTCTTCTGCGGTGAATCCTTCGATGTACCAATTCAACGGAACATTCATCAAATCCGGTACCGGGGTAAAATCGGTTTCGCCGTACGTGAGATTTCGAATATACAAATGCCCAACCGAATCCTCCGGAGATTCTCGATTGAGTTCTACGACCAGCGCGACTTCATACCACGTTTTGGATTCTGCTTTGGTATCACTTTGTATCCACCTCCCGGTTTGTTGTCCCGGCTCCACGACATACATTGCGAACTTATTTCCGCTTACATCTACGATCCCAAACCCGCCCAATTTGCCATCCGCGGAAGAGCCCACGGAATTATCGGTTGCAATTTGAACGCGGGCCCCTGCTCCTCCGCCCACTTCCAGATAAATCCACGCAGAAAAAAACAGTTTGGTGACTTCTCCACTTGCCCCTAATGTCTGCAGATTGGAAAACAAGACACGACGTTCTTCGCCCGGAGCCCTCAAAGTCATCTTGCTCGCATTTACTTCCGGCATCATGGGAGTCGCGCCGACCGCACCTTCATTTCCAGTCCATGCATCTGCATCCCTTTGCGTGATATCTTCCCCTTCCCCCAGATTTTCAAAATCCACCACCACTAACGCTTCCCCAGGTTGGAAAATCTCTTCACCCGATACCGAAAAAATCCCCACTCCCATCCCCGTGAAAAATACCATGCTTCTGAAAATTTTTCTCATAAACAAACTCCCGGAAACCATCCGCAAATAATTCCCCGGTTCAGGTTTCTCCCATTTCTTAAATCGCATTAAGACTTCTTCCGTCGGCCCATCCCCAACACGCCTAATGACAGCATCACCAGCCCCGCAACCGCAGGCTCCGGAATCATGTATCCTGCACTCAAATTATCAATTTGTGCATTGCGGAAATTTTCTACTCGAAAATAGGCAAAATCAGAATAGTTCAGATCTTGATCCCACCAGCTCATCTGATGTCCTGAGATATCTGATACATAAGTGAAATTCTCTGTGCCTACTGCTCGATAAAATAAATGCCCCACCGATTGTGAATAATCGGTATGGTTTAACTCGATCACATATTTCATTTCCAGCCAGGTTAAAGTAGGAGCACCAAACACCTCACTTTGCACCCAGCTTCCACTTGGTGTCTCTCCACTTGTATCCACACTATATACGGCGAAACTATGTCCTGAGGCATCCATAACTCCCCAGCCTGCTATTTTTCCAGTCAATGCCGATCCTACATTGTTCGCATTTCCTATCTGAATTCGTCCTCCTGATGCATTGCTCGAAATACGCCGTATCCAACTGGACAAAACAATCGTATCCGCAGAAAGAAAATCTGCTGTAGGTGTTTGCTGATTACTCCAAATATGCGTCTTCGCCGTTGGCGATCCTAACGCTACATCACTGTCATTCTGTGAGGGCGACAAAGGCGCTTCTCCCAGGTTATCCACTGTTGTTCCCGTCCAAGGCGTGGTCCAAGTCTCTGTTCCTATCCCCACATCGTCTCCAATCCCCAATGTTTCAAAATCAATCAAGTTGGTGACCACTTCATTCGAAAAATCATACGTCGGTCCTTGTCCCCACACCCCTGCATGACTCATCCCTATCACCAACCCCATCACATATATGGCTTTTAATCTCTTCATGAAAATTCTCCCATTTTTAACGCGTTAATTGCAATTCTCAAAGAAAACACGTGTTATTTTGGGGAATTTCGGGAGAAATGTCAAGAATTACCTGTCCGGGTGTCCGGAGCGGACGTCTCCGTCGGCCAAGACTGTTTACGGCTCTGTCCCTAATGGAACGATACGCCACGGAAGAACGCGGAAATTTTATGATAAAAAAACCTTCTGCACTTTTCTGCGAATTCAGCGGCTAATCCAGAACTTCGTGTAAGACCGATCCTTTTAGCCGACGGGGACGTCGGCGCTCCCAGGGCCGCTAAGGTTTTTAACCACGAATGAACACGAATGATTATTTTTGGGTTTTATGGATGATGAAGATGATGCGTTTTGGGAAAAGATTCACGCCAAGAAAATTTTTAAAAATCCAGAAATTCTTCGCGTCTTCGTTCCTTCGTGTGAGATACTTCTTCCAGCGTGTACCACCTCACCCGCCTCCGCATTAACCCATTTTAAAAATCCTTTGCGACCCTGGCGCCCTTTACGTGAAACATTTCTGGACGTTGGCGTTCCCGATGTATCATTACGCTCCCAAATGCATTTCTTTGTGCACCTCGCAAATCGTGTCTGCGATATATTCTGCATCTTCTTCCGTATAGAGTGCGCCGAACGGGATAGCGATAAAGCGATGAACCAGGGCTTCTGTTTTGGGAAAATCTTCCGGACGATAGCCTTTTGCGGGCCATTCTTCAAATTTCGCAAAGGGAGAAGAGGGAGAGTGATACGTTTTGCGATTTTTACAATAATCGCGATCGTACTGACAATATGTCCCGGTCATTTTGGTACAATTGATATTTCGTTCATGGAGCCTGCTGGTAAATTTCTTCGCCAGTGCTTCGCTTTCCAGACAGAAATAAATTTCGAATCCGGAATCGCCTGTGGGGTCAGGAATGCGACGGAATTCCAGTCCGGGAAGGTTTTCGATACGCTCCAGAACCAGACGACTGAGACGTCGGCAATGGGTGCGCAGTCCTTCCAGTTTACGAAACTGAGCCAGTGCGACCGCACCGGTTAATTCATGCATCCGGTATTGAGCACCGCAAAACGCATCCTCTTCCGGCGTCATAAACTGCAGGTGGTGGTTGCGTACCTGACCGAGATCATGAAAACGGATTGCGCGCTCATAAAACTGCGGATTATTTGTCACCACCATTCCGCCTTCTCCACTGGTAATACTTTTCTGGGTTTGAAAACTATAAATCCCGATATCGCCCATCGAGCCAACGTGACGTCCTTTATAAACAGCGCCAATCGATTGTGCGCAGTCTTCCAGAAGAAAAATTCCTGCCTCTCGTGCTTCCTCCAGTAAATCGTCCATATCTGCTGAAACCCCTTGATAATGCACCAGCAGCACCGCTTTTGTATGGGCATTGCAGAGACGGCGGATCTCGCCCTTGGCCAGACAAAACGTTTCATCAATTTCTGCCAGCACCGGGAGTGCTCCCAGACGTACAATGGCGGTAAAACAGGAGATCCAGCTCCACGCAGGAACAATCACTTCATCTCCGGGCCCCACCCCCATTGCCGCTAATGCCACCTCCAGCGCGGCCGTCCCACTCGTCACCCCCAGCGCATACTTCACCCCCATTTTTTCCCGGATTTCACGCTCCAGTGTCGCACTCATCGCTCCCTGCTTTTCAGGCGGCGTTTTATAATCATATCGAAACAGCCGTTTGCTTCGTAAAACTTCCAGCACCAGCGCTTCTTCTTCCGCACCAATCATCGTAATCCCTAACCCCATTTGCGGCCGTGGACGATTCATAATAGTTTGCATAATAAATAGTAAATAAGGTAAAATAAATTAATGGGCTCTGAGGTTTTCGGAAGCAATTTGCCGAATCGTTTCTGCCGGGAGCCTGGAATGGCGCAGTTTGAGCACTGCGGAATAAACATGAACGAATGCTTCCCCGCTGCCGAACACGATGCGTTCCTGGGGGACATTTTTCACCATGCGTTCCAGAATGGCGGCACCATCGAGAAACGCGATATCCATCAACAAATTTGCTCCCCCCTTTGCCAGTATGGAAAACTCCTGATTATACGGGCAGAGGGCGATGATCTGTGTATTTGGATGGCGAGTGCTTAAAGCCACAACATCCTGTGCGGGGACGCCGCCTACCTGCAGAAAATGCGGCTGATTGCGTTCATCATTCACACGCATCTGGATCAGGACCGGGAGTTTTTCCGCAGCGGCTTTTTCACAAATGTCTGCCACATATGGAGCATCCAGGGAATACCCGTGGTAATTTGGAAACAATTTCACTGCAGCAAGGGAGAATCCGGACAAAGCATCCCAGCTTTTTTGCCAGTTTGCTAAAACCGGGTTAACAGTTTTGACCGAACGGAACCGCGGGAATGCAGACAAGCGTTCGAAAAGTTTTTTATCCCAGGAATCCGGTTCCGGATACAAAATCCCTTCAATCGCAGAAAGCCAGACCTCTTCCACATCCACCTTTGCGAATGCGTTGTCCAATCCCTCCAACGTCTCATTCGAAAACCGCTGGATAGGCCAGAATCCAAATGCCGCATTTACATCAATCATTTTCATGACAATCGATCTCCTTTAATCTGAAACATTTCCTGTGCATTCCGATACAGAATATTCTGCAAATCTTCTTCCGCGAGGTTTGCGCCATAAATACGTCCAAGCTGCGATTCCAGCCCACGCCCCATCAAATCCGATCCAAACAAAACCCGCTTACTTCCGATCGTTTCCACCGCAAACTCCACCGTTCCTGTAAACGGCTGCGAGCCCGATGTGTCAATCCACACATTCGGTAAATCCGCAACGTCTAACACACCACGAATCCCGCTCCCCTCCAGGTGGGCCATCAAAATACGCGCCTCGGGAAACCGTTTTGCCAACACTGCGATATCATCCGGCTCCGAACGCCCCACCTGACCCGCAATCGCACTCTCCGACAAACTCCAGGTGTTCACGTACCACGTGTGATGCAGGACCGGCACATTATGCTCGATCGCTTTTTCCATCACCACATCCATCCGTTTATCCCGACAATTCACATCCCGCTCAATTTTAATGCCGCGAAAATAGGGTGTCTGCAAATAATGGTCCAACTCCTCGCGGATAATTTCTGCAGGCGCCGACGGGTCAATATAGACCATTCCATATAAACGGTCGGATGCGGCACGCGCGACATCATGCGTATAGCGAATACTTTCTCGCATTTCCTCCACCGACTGCCCCGGTTGCACGCGTCCTAAAATCCCGCTGATCGCAACCCCGAACAAATCCATTTCCTCCAAAAGCCGACGCGCACTTTCTTCCGCCGGCAATTCTCGATCCGCGTCCCCTCTCGGTTGATGCGTGTGAACATCAATTATTATTTTTTTATTCATAAATTATTCGTCTGTTTTATCTGGTCGCATCATGTATTCAATTTTCTGCGGCCAGTTTCTTAATGACTGGATTTTTTCCAACGAAACCTGAGCGACATTTCCTCCCAGGTACAAAACATTTATAATATCCTCATGCAATGCCGGCACATGTGTACTGATATCCATCAGGAGCGGAACGCGTGCATCGTCTGTGACCCGGGCATTACGATAATTCGAAAACCCTGCTCCCCCTCCGCTGCTGTAATCCCGCAAATGCAGATGAGTGTAGCCAATATAATACCCTTCCTTCGCCCACCCCCTCTGCCCATAAACCGTTGTATCATCCGGATACGTATAACGTTCCTGATTCGGACAAAAAAACATTGCCAGATCCGGAATGTATTTTTGTGCCAGTAAAATCGCAGGGGCATATCCATGTCCGTACGAACCAATAATGGACATCTCTGTTGGATCAGGAATGACCGTACTGGGGTTGCTATTCTTTGGAAATTCTCCATTATGTTCATTTGCATAAGCATGGTAGGCTAAACCCACCTGCCGCAGATTATTGACGCATTGAACTCGCTTTGAGCGCTGGACCGATTTCCCTAACGTCTGGAGTAACAGCACCGCCAGAATCGCGATCACAACCAGTGTGACAAGAATTTCCATTAAACTAAAACCAGTATCTAAGGAGGATTTTTTCATGGCCATAATTTGTTTGAAACGTTGTTGATACGAAATGTTTCGCCGGCAGCAATATTTTTATAAACGCCCTTTTCATAATCCTGATCGTCGATAAAAAACTCATCCAGGGCAGCGGCCCCAATATTCAACCGTCCATTCGGGAGCACTTCTTGAATACGGTAGCTTGCGTCCGCACGCTGATGATTATCCACCATCACATAACTACCCGCCACATCCTGCGGAATTTCATCCAGGGAGGTCTGTACAATGA
>CAKUMP010000029.1 GCA_934667795.1 uncultured Chthoniobacterales bacterium
TGAGGTTCACAAGATCGGTTTCGAAGCCGATCAGCCCACGGGTAGGGATTTTTGCGGAAATATTTACGCTATGGGGGTGGTGTTCCATATTCAGGACTTCCGCGCGCCGACTGGCAAGACTTTTGAGGATATCCCCTACGTTTTCGGGTGGGACATCCACATAAAGAGTTTCAATGGGTTCGATCAGATTGCCGGCCTCGTCTTTCTGGAAAATAACTTCCGGGCGAGAGACCATTAGTTCAAACCCTTCACGGCGCATCTGCTCGACGAGAACTGCAATCTGCATTTCCCCACGGGCGTCCACCTCGAATGCTCCTGCCTGGTTTGTTTCTGATACAGAAAGCGAAACATTGGTGCGAGACTCCCGAATAAGGCGTTCGCGGATATGGCGAGCAGTAAGAAATTTCCCTTCACGTCCGGCCATAGGCGAATCATTTACCAGAATCCGCATCCGGATCGTCGGTGGATCGATTTTGATTGCCGGAAGGGCAGTACGCTCCTCGCTGTCCGCCAAAGTATCGCCGATCCCGATTTCTTCAAAGCCTGCAAGGCCGATGATATCGCCTGCAGAAGCATTTTTGACTTGAATTTTATCGAGTCCGGAATGGCTGAAAATGGCGGTTACGTTTGCCCGTTCGCGGGAGCCGTCCTGACGGATGACCACGATTGAGTCGCCGAGTGCTACGCGTCCGCTGACAATACGGCCATAAGCGAGGCGTCCGAGGTAATCGCTGTAATCGAGATTGGAAACGACCATCTGGAAAAACGTTTCCGGCACCGATGGGGGAGGTGGAATATGTTTCAGAATCGCCTCATAGAGAGGAGTCAGGTCTTTGCGTTCCTGATCCAGCTCTTCGATTGCATAGCCGTCGCGTCCGCTTCCGTAAATGACCGGGAAATCAAGTTGTTCATCGGTTGCATTCAATTCGAGGAAGAGTTCGAACACCATATCGAGCACCTTGTGGGAACGGGCGTTTTCGCGGTCGATTTTATTGATCACCACGATAGGTTTAGCGCCATTTTCGAGTGCTTTACGGAGAACAAACTTTGTTTGCGCCTGTGGGCCGTCATAGGCATCCACGACCAGGAGGACGCCGTCCACCATTTTCATAATGCGTTCCACCTCGCCACCGAAATCGGCGTGACCGGGAGTATCCACGATATTCACATGGTAGTCCTTGTATTTGAACGCGGCATTTTTCGAGCGGATCGTGATCCCTCGTTCTCTTTCGAGGTCCATGGAGTCCATGACTCGTTCCTCGACAGATTGGTTGGCGCGGAACGTTCCGGCTTGTTTCAGTAATTGATCAACGAGTGTAGTTTTCCCGTGATCGACGTGAGCGATGATCGCGATGTTGCGAATGTATTCCATAACCTGGTGGTGTAGTATAGCCGTTAATCGGCGAATTTCCAAAAAAAGTGAGTGCGGAATATGACGCCTTAAAAGCCATTCGTCAAACAGGAATCTTAAAAAAGTGGAAAAAAGTGGTGGGTGACGTTGACCCCGAGGAGGTGAACAGGTATAATTGGCAATGAAATGTGCGGGAATTTGGTGGCATTATGGAAAAGGCCCTTTTTTTCGAATGCTTGATAATTCAGATGTGGATGAATGAAGAAACCCCTGATTGGATTTATATCCGGAGGATAGAGAAGGAGGAAAACGGATCTGTAAGAAGATACCGGAGGTGACTTTTCTTAAACTCTTGGTGATAAGCTGGTTAGCTCATTTTTCAAGAGTCCGGCCGCACAAGGTAGTCAAAATTTACCAAAGGTAATTTCATGGGACAACAACACGACAAAACAATTAAACGTCGGCGCCGCAAGGCATATCTGGTACGTAAAAAACTGCGCGAATTAGAGCAGCAAGTGGCAGGTAGAATTTCTATTAAAAAGCCCGTTAAACCGGACGAATCCGTAGAAACACCCAAAAAAGCTCCAGCGAAAAAGGCTCCAGCGAAGAAAACCACTACCAAAGTTGCTGCAAAAGCAGAACCTGCTGCCAAAAAAGAGAAAGAATCGCCAGAAGGAGCAACTGCTAATCCTTCGGAGAGCACGGAAAAAACAGCTTGATTTAACAGAATTTATAAGACCGGCGATGCATTCGCTTTTGAAAATATGGCTGGTTTTTAAAATAGAGTACGGCATTCGATTATCGGATGCCGTATTTTTTTGATTGAGAGTGGGATGACAGTGAAAGGCATAGAAAACCAGGATGTTTGGGTCGAATGGAGGGATGAAAAATGAAGATGGGGTGGGGGGTATTGGATCAATTTACGGGGTTTCGGCATCCGGGAAAGCGTTCCGGGAAGCACGAAGAGGCATTTCCTGTGTATGGAGAAGAATGGTTGCCCTGGATGGGGATTGTATTTGGGGTATTGGTAAGTGGATTTTATTTTCCATTTGGGGTGTTATTTTTGCCATCGGATGTGGCATTGGCGGCAGTGATGTTATGGCAGGGGGCATTGACAGGGTTTCGAGGGGAGCGAGGGTTTGTCTGGCTTTATGGAGAAAATGAACCAACGGAGGGAGCACGGAGCGTACGGATTGCCTTACTGGTGTTAGCTCTTTTATTCAAATACATGCTTTTGAGGGCCTGGTTTCCGGAAGAAGGGGGGCGCCTGTTGTTTTTAGGAGGAATTTGTTATTATACCGCTCCTGTATTACTGGCCGGAAAACTGGGGGATCAGCAGGAACGCTGGTTAGGACGACGGTGGAGAAAAGCGGCTGTCTGGCAGGCCTGGCTGGTCTGGGTGGGGGCAGTCTGTCTGGTGCTTTGGGGGAGGGCACTGAAAGGGATGAGTTACGATGGACTCCTGCTGGTTTTTGCCGTGATCGGGATGGTGGCTGTTGTTCAGTGGTATGTCAGTGCGGTCATTCGCGAAAAACAAGAAGAAACTTCCGGCGAAGTCATTATGTCCGCCTCGTTTTTATCTGAAATTACCTTGTATGGGACGATATTAGTCGCCCGTCAGTTGTTGTTTTAATGTAGAATAATGAGAAATGAACATGAGCACCGAAGAATCCAGGCTACGTTATTTGATTGTGGATGGGCACAGTATGATTTTTGCGCATCCGGAATTATTGCAACTGCATCAAAAACGGATGGAACTGGGACGGGAGGAACTGGTGAAAATGCTGACAAGGTATCAGGATGCGACAGGTGATCGCGTGGTGGTGGTGTTTGACGGAAAAGGAAAACGGATGTCCAGTGAGCAGACCACCATTCAGGTGATGTATTCGAAATCCAATCAGACAGCCGATCAGATTATTGAACGACTCGTGGTGAAATACGGCAAACAGCATGATCTGACCGTGGCGACCAATGACAACATGGAACAACAGACCGTAATTACTTTCGGCGGGATGTGGATGAGTAGCGAAATGCTTTTTAACCGTATTGAGGAAGCGGACAAACAGGTGCACGATTTCATGAAACAGCGCTCCAGAAAAGTAAAACGCGGCTTCAAAATAGATTTTTAGGAGTGCTGTAACATGTTACTAATTACTCATTAGTCGCCTGAAGTACGACCACGCATTCGAGGTGTTTTGTCTGGGGGAAGAGATCGAATGGTTGGATTTGGGAAATGGAGTAACCGGATTTGAGCATGGAATCCAGATCGCGTATTTGGGTTGCGGGGTTGCAACTGATATAAATAACACGGGCGGGGCGGAAGGAGAAAAGCTGGTTCAGGAAATTTTCATCACATCCTTTACGTGGAGGGTCAATAATCACAGCGGTCTCGTGGGACGAAATATTCAGGCCTTCGAAAATCGTGGAGGCGTCGTTTGCTATAAAATGACAGTTCGAAATTTGATTGGCCTCCGCATTGGCTTGCGCTGCGAGGATGGCAGCTTCACTGATTTCGATTCCGAACACCTGTTCGAAATGGTGAGCGCAGCAGAGCGAAAAAAGTCCGGAGCCGCAATACGTATCGACTAAATACCGGATCCCCGGAACTGCGGCCTGCTCGGCTACAAAATCGACCAGCGAAGAGAGGATAAACGGGTTGTTTTGAAAAAATGCACCTGCAGGAAACTGGAAAGAAATCCCGTTTACACATTCCCGGACTGTGGCTTTGGGATCCGTTTCCACATTGCCGTCAGAAGATTGTCGAAAAAGGAGCGTAGAGCCGGAACGGTATTGATCCAGTTTTTGAAAAACTTTTTGACGGACCTCTGGCAATCGCGCATTGATTTCTTCTGTCGCGAGTGGGCATTGGGGGATATCGACGATCTGGTTGCGGCGGCCATGACGAAGGAAGCCGATTGCAGGCTTTTCCGGCGGTTTTGGTTTATCAAAATGCGGGGTGATTTTGGACCGATAATGAAATGGCTTGGGCGACGGAAGAACGGGTGACACCGGGAACTGCAGGTGCAGCATTTTGTTCAGCAGTTCTTCCACCTGCTGGCGTTTCCATTGGAGTTGGAGAGAGTAGCTGGCGTGCTGGTACTGGCATCCGCCGCATTCTGTAAAGAGTGGACAGACCGGAGAAACGCGCTCCGGAGAAGGAACCAGGACTTCCATCAGATCCGCTTCGGAGTAATTCGCGTGATTGCGATAAACTCTCGCTCTGACCACTTCGTTGGGAAGAGAAAACGGGACAAAAACGACCCAGTCATTCCATGTGCCGACACCTATCCCCTGGTTCGTAAGAGAACGAATCGGGATTTCGATTTCCTCGTGATAGGAAAATGGATGTGGGTTAAACCTGGCAGGTGGGCGATATGATCTCATGTGAGCGACGGGTATCCATAAAGCATACAAGCTGATGCGTCAAAAAGAAATTACGATGACTTATAACGGATTTGGACAGGTTTTTGTTTTCCCCGTGCTTCCAGGATCAGTTTTTTATAACTTTCTGAAGGGGAATCGCCTGTGTGATCGTGGAGGAGGCGGTCGGTGCTTTGGGCATAATCGATGGAATAGAGGCCGAACCGTGGTGCATACGAGCCCCACTCGTAATTGTCGAAGAGGGACCAGTGAAGATACCCGATGAGGGGGATCCCTTCGTTTACAATTCGAGTGACCTCATGAATGTGAAGGCGGAGGAAATTGGAACGGGTCATTGAATCGCGACGTGGGGAAGTTTTATTATCCAGCGTACGGCGTAAAGCCATGCCATTTTCTGCAATCAGCACCTGAAGGTTATCGAAATCCTGCGAATAATATTTGCAGAAAAAATGGAGACCTTGTGGGAGCACCTTCCAGTCCCACCATTTGGCCGTGACTGCATTCAGCATCAGAGCGCGCAAGGACGGGCTTTTGAATTCGTGATCTTTGAATTGAGGAAAACGGAAAAGGTGGGCCATGAAGGGGTCATAGTAATCGAGGCCGATATAATCCATCACGGTGGAGCGTTTCGCATTTGCTAATTCGGTTAATGCGGGAAGAAAAGATTTCGGGGTTGCTTTTTTGCTGAGAAGAGCAGATGCGAAAGTGCGGAAGAGCGAGCCGATTCCCCATGCAATGTCGCGTCGGATATCAATATTTGCATTTTTACGTGCGGCTTCAAATTCTTTTTCTTTTTGATAAAGGTAGGGCTGGATGTTGTCGGGAGTGATGCCGCGGGAACGAGAGACGGCAATATCCAGAAGAAATTTATCGGCCCAGTAAAGATCGCTGCAGTAATTATTGAAAGTGACCATAGGGGGATCCCAGCCGTTTTTTTCATAAAGATCATGCAGGCTATTGTAAGCAAGGATATGTGCGCGAAGCAGATTATTGAACGCTTGCGTGGGAGCCGTCACACCGGGGAGGTGTCCGGCAGGGAACTGGGTTCCCACATAAGAATTCAGCACCAGCATATTGGGTTCGTTGATTGTGATGAACCAGCGCAGAACTTTGCCCTGGCGTTGCAGTAAATATTGGTTCAGGAATGAAATGGAATGGGCGACAAACTGGTTGAATAAGGTGGGACATTTATCGTCCAGCCATGCATCTGGTCCCAGCCACGATGGATGCGTAAAGTGTTGGAGGGTGAGAATGGGTTCCAGTCCGGCATTCTGGCAGGCCAGCAAAATTTTTCCATAATGTTCCAGTGCAGCTTGATTAAACGGGGGCGGGGTGTCGCCCGGGGCAAAATCCGGTGGTGCCTGTTGAATGCGACTCCAGGAAATTCCCAGACGGAACGCGTTGAAGCCTAATCCTCGGCAATTTGCAAAATCTTCTTCATAACGCGACCAGAAATCGGCAGCCGTTCCCAGTTTTTGTACCTTTTCTTTGCGTTCCAGAATGGCCCAATTCGTTTCGGGTTGGCCGGGAGCATTCATGCCACCTTCAGATTGGTAGGCAGAAGTTGCTACTCCCCAGAAAAAATCATCCTGGCTGTTCGGTGCGCGATCGAGAATCATACCTTTTTGGTGGAAGTCGTTTTCTTTGAATCTTTCGGGATGGAAATGGGCGGTAAATCGTCTGACAGCAACGTATGCACGATTGTCTGTGCCGCATTGGGACGTGCCATGCTGTTAGTTGCCTCGCGCATGGTCTGGAGTTTTTCAGGAACTGCGAGGAGACGATCAATTTTAAATGCAAGCGTTGTCAGGTCGTTGCATTTGATTGCAATGCCATTTTCCAGAAGGTGGTCGCTGTTGCGTTCTTCCTGGCCGGGAATAGGATCAACAATCAGCATAGGCAGATTGCAGGCGAGACATTCTGCGGTGGTTAGTCCGCCGGGCTTACCAATAAAAAGATCGGATGAATGCATGAATTTTTGCATCTCATCGGTGTATCCCAGTACAAGGAATTTTTCCGGAGTGTCCGCGACATTTTTTTGAATTTCGCTGAGCAGTTCTTCATTTTTTCCGCAAAGAACAATGGTTTGGGTATCGCTTTTTAAAGTTTTCAAACGTTCGACAATAAAAGCAGCAGGCCCGATGCCAACCGTGCCTGCGGACAGTAAAAGCGTGGTGCGCGTGGGCGAGAGGTTTAATGAAGAAAGAAATGCTTTTCGATCCACTGGTTCGGCGAACCCGGGCGTCACAGGGATACCGGAAATTGTGATGCGTTCAGAGGGAATTCCAAGCAGTTCGAGATGCGCTTTGGTCTCTTCCAAGGCAACAAAATAACGATGGAAATAGCGGGAGAGCCACATGGCATGGAAATCAAAGTCGGTGACGACGATCGATAAATGCGCCTTTAACTTTTTTTCTGCAATGAGGTGAGAAATGATCCCGGCGGGCATAAAGTGGGTGCAGACCGTGATGTCGGGGGCGAAGTCGTTGATAAGTTGTACCAGAGGTTTTGTGTTCAAACGATCCAGCATCAGACGGGCTTTATCGGTCCTCCAGGGTTCATCGCTGGTTTTATACCACCAGCCGAGAAAGTCCGGTGCATTTTTGACCAGCGTGGTATAAAGGGTCGAATAAAATTCCCTGAAAAGTGTGTTGGTATAATCCAGGGCATTGATGTTTTGAATGGCAGAAACACGAGGGTCTGATTTAAAAGCCGATTCAATGGCTTCCGCAGCTTTGATGTGCCCGGAGCCTGCACTGGTCGATAGAATCAGGACACGTTTCGAAGTGGTCTCGGATATGCTGTTGGAAGAGAAATGGGTCATACTCTTAATATGATGGATGTTTGGGAAAAGCGCAAAAAAGATTCAGAAAAACACAGAGCTTTTATAGAATTTCTACCACTTTTATCCAAAATGAAAAATAATGCTTCAACTATGATTTTAAAATCTCACACGAAATACGAAGAAGAATTTATCCGCAGATTGACGCAGATTAACACAGATTCTTTTGAAGGAATGTAGAGACGTGAAATCTTATATTAAATCGTTAAAAGATATTTGTTACATGAATTAAATTTGCGTTGATTTAGATTGGGTGTGGAGAGGGTTATGAATCATTAAAATTTAAAGGAATAAATCTGTGTTAATCTGCGTCAATCTGCGGATCAAAAACAGGAGAATCGATCTGTAAATGAACGTCGATTTCCAAGGGGGTGAACAAGAGATAACCCATAAACATTTAAAAAATAATCTGCGGATAAATTCTTCTTTGTGAATTTCGTACTTCGGGTGTTGTTTTTCGATTATGAAGAAGAGTGAGTTTCTATATAAATCCACCCGGCGGTACGGCGGGCGTGACGTCCTGTGGGTAAATTGATTTTATGGATTGTTTCGGATTCATCCACAAGACGCAATACGTCCTGGATGACGCGAAAATCCGGTCCGGGGATTTTATGATGCATTAACCATCGACGTATGACACGTCGTTGCATTGCCGGATGTAATTCTCGCATTGCTGCGACCGGAAGTTTTTCTTCCTGCGCCCATGCGGGGATCAGTGTTTCCAGAAATGCATCTTCCAGAGCCAGGATTCCCATGGTGCGTTTTACGTTTGCCCGGATATCGCGACGCATCCATTTATTTAATTCCGGCAATAGTCCGGATCGAATCCTGTTTCGTGCATATTCCAGCTCTTCATTAGTAAAATCTTCTCCAAATTGCACCCCTGCCTGTTCCGCAAATGCAAGCAACTCGTGCTTCCAGATGTTTAATAGCGGACGTAATAATAAAAGTGCACGACCATTGATTGTTATTTCCCGTTCTGGCTGCATTCCGGTCAGTCCGCTGACGCCTGTCCCGCGAAATAAATTAAATAAAAATGTCTCAATCTCATCATCGGCATGATGTGCGAGAAAAACATTTTTTGTTCCATATCTTTCGCCCATACACGCAAATGCTTCCCAGCGGACCATGCGCCCCATGGTTTCTACAGACATGTTTTCGGCAGTCGCGCGTGCGGGGACATCTACCTCGACCACTTCTGCCGGGAAGGAAAATTTTTGTGCAGCATCCACGACCCGTGTAGCATCAGCATCTGCATCTGCTCCACGGATTTTGTGGTTTACATGGACGACAATAATATGGCGAAACCCGGAGTGCGCGAGGAGTGCCAGAAGAACCATGGAGTCCACTCCTCCGGAAATTCCCGCCAGATACGGAACGGATTTGTCATAGTGCCCTAAAATATTTTCCACTTGCGAAGACAAATTTTCGCTTTCAGAAAATTCAGGACGTTTGTTCATGATGCATCAGGGCATTGGGATTTTTTCCGCGCGCATGTACGGCTGTAGTGCCAGCGGAATTGCAATACTGCCATCCGGCTGTTGAAAAGTTTCTACAAGTGCGACAAAAAGTCGTGGCAAGGCAGTGCCGGAGCCATTCAGGGTATGACAGAAAACGTTCTTTTTCGTTTCCGGATCTTTATAGCGCAGGTTCATGCGTCTTGCCTGGAAATCTTCAAAGTTGGAACAGCTCGAAACTTCCAGATATTCCCCATGTCCGGGGGCCCAGATTTCGATGTCGTATGTCTTCGCACTACCAAACCCAACATCTCCGGTGCAAAGTTCTATGACGCGATAATGTAGCCCAAGCAACTGCAATACATGTTCCGCATCAGCGGTCAGTTTTTCCAACTGCGCATAGGACTCTTCCGGTTTTACGATCTGCACGAGCTCAACTTTGTCAAACTGATGCATCCGAATCATTCCGCGCGTGTCGCGTCCTGCCGATCCTGCCTCGCGACGGAAGCACGGGGTGTAGGCAACATATTTCAGGGGCAAATCCTGAAGGTCCAGAATTTCTTCCCGACGTAAATTTGTGACAGGGACTTCTGCCGTGGGGGCAAGGAACATGGCGCCTTCTTCGAGTCCATACATATCGTCTTCAAATTTCGGCAACTGACTGGTTCCCACCATGCATTCCCGTCGCACAATAAAGGGAGGAGTCACTTCCAGATATTCGTGCTCCGTGGTATGCAAATCCAGCATGAACTGGATCAATGCCCGTTCCAGCCGGGCACCCCAGCCGGTGAAAACAACAAACCCACTTCCGCTGGTCTTGGCCGCCAGCTCCGAACTGAATAACTGATTCCGTGTGCCAATTTCCATGTGGTCGGCCAGGGGGAAGTCATAAGCAGGCTTTTCTCCCCATTCGCGAATGACCGGGTTTGCACTGGCGTCTTCCCCAATCGGCATTTCTGCATGCGGCAGATTTGGTAAATGCAAAAGTAAATCCAGTTGACGTGTTTCCAACGCCGAGGTATCTGCATTCAGTTGTTCTATTTCTCCGCCAAACGATTTTACCTGCTCCTCAAGCTCTGTGGAATCCCCCCCTTTGGAACGGATCATTCCGATTTCTTTGCTTAAACGTTTCCGCTCCCCATTTAACTCCTGTAACCGCGTTTCAAATGCCCGTCGCTCCTGGTCACATTTCAAGATCGCCTGAATCTGGTCCCCGTAGTCCGTCCCACGTAACGCCAGTCGCTTCCCCACTTCTTCTGGATTCTCCCGCAAAAATCGAATGTCTAACATCCAAAAACTTTAAACACCTCACTACGAAAGTTCAAAAGAATTATTACCGAATACACAGAACTTTTTTAATTTTCGGTGCGGTGGCACGACACCGCTTTCCAAATCGTCTGCCGACGAGGGGATGGAGAAGAACTTACAAGGGAGTAATCCCTATAAACGAGCGGATGTTGACAAATTCGCGAAGGTACAGGGCATCGGGTTTGGATTCCATAAAAAGGGCGGACGAGGAACCTCCGTCAAGGTTGAGTGCGCGCGTAATGGGGAATTGCGGGAAAAGATCCTGCGTGGACAAGAGTTGAGCAGTTTCGGCCAGCGTCAGGCTGGATGTCTGGATAAAAAACCATTGGTCATTGGAGGAAGTTGCCAGGATCGTTCGACGCGCGCTGTCCGAATTGTTGAGTCCCTGGACGGGGCTGCCCTGATCGATGAGAAAAGGACCGGCCTGCAAAGCATTGATCGTTTTGGGCCCCAGTTTAAATTCGGATGGACGCAGCAGATAGGCCTGATTTTCGGTGTTGGTTGCAAAAATTCCGGAAAGTAACTTTGCTTTTTCCTGTCCATGAACATGTTCGCCTTTGGAAATGAGAAGTCCGAGCGGGGTCATGTCGGGATGAAAATAGCTGGCATTGGTACCGGCAACACACCCATTTGATGTCAGCGCATGGGCCAGATTTTTATATTTTTTATTCGGATTATCAATGACCACGAATTTAAAATGAGCGAGATTAAACTGGATGGTATTAAGGATGGAAGTCCGGTTTGCGTGGCGCGCGGTAATGCGTTGATGGGTAATGTTATCCGGCGAATGCTGTGAGGAGTCGGTAGAAGTAATTTCCCATCCTGAATCACGCGCAAAAGTGGGAAGAGCACGGCAGCAGAGAAGGACACAACTCAGGCTGAAAAGGAATCTGAATACGGAACGGTTTTGTTTAAGAACTGACGAAAACATATGTATCAATGTGTAGTGAGAATGCGTCTCGGGCAAGCAGGAAAGTTTAAGGAAAAAATTTTGGATGTTTATCCAATTTTAACAATTTTCCGGTTTCCTTGCGATGGCCAGAATGGTTTGAAAATGCGGTGGTTGCGCTTCCTTGGTGACCACCGAAACCGAGGCCTGAATAAAATTTGCACGTTCGAGCATCAGCAGTAAATCGGCTTCCCGGAAACCGAGCCAGATATCGGCATAAAGTTCGCGGGCTTCTTCAAACTGGTGTGCAAGCAGGTCGAGAATGGCGATGGTGCCTCCGGGACGCAAAAGTTTCTGGGCTGCCAGCAGCGCACGCTGGGGGGTGTTGGCATGGTGGAGAGCCTGACTGAAAAGCACAAGATCCATACTTCCGGGCTCAATAGGTGGATCTTCCATGTCTCCCTGACGGAATTCCAGGTTGGTAAAACCATTTTCCCGAGCCGTTTTACTGGCAAAATCCACCATTTTTGCCGAGGAATCCACCGCAATCACTTTACGCGCAGATTTTGCCAGCAATTGCGAAAGCGTCCCTTCACCCGCACCAAGATCTGCAATATTCATTGCGGGAAGCAGGTGCAATAAAAGGTGACTCAACCCATGCCAGGTGCGCCCGGGGCAGTAACTTCGAGAAAATTTCCCGGCCAATTGATCAAAATACTGTTGTACCTTATCCTGACGTTTTGCGATCACCACGCGCAGCCCGATGGCATCCGCTTCCGCCTCTGACAGATCCTCCCGGCTGAGCTGAACCAGTTCCCGAAGCTGCGGCTTGGGACCATGTGGAACGGGAGGGATCGAATAATAAATGTTCTTCCCGGAACGGCGGTCCTCTACCAGCCCCGCTTGCTTCAGTTTCCCTAAATGCGTGGAAATACGAGATTGACCCATCCCCAGAATCTCCTGCATCTCCGCTACACTGAGCTCTTCCCCGTTCAAAAGCAAAAGCATCATCCGCAAACGCGTAGGGTCAGATAGAATTTTAATAGAATTTACAGTTGACGTATTCACAATCCTCTTGAATATATCACCAAATCATGATTTGTTAATATGAATTTTCCTGAAACTTTCGATAAGTGACCGAAAGCGGGGAGGAATTTCTAAGAAAGTGAGATAAAATAATGTCAAAAAGTTATATATTTTCGTCGGAAAGTGTAGGAGAGGGGCATCCTGACAAAGTTTGCGATACTATATCGGATGCGGTACTGGACGCGTGTTTACGTGAAGATAAATTGAGCCGTGTGGCGTGTGAGACCTTTGTGAAGAGCAATATGGTGGTGGTGGGGGGAGAAATTACGACGAAAGCAAAGTATAATTTGCATGATATCGTGCGGGATGCGATTCGGGAAATCGGGTATGTGCATGATGATGACATTTTCCATGCGGACCGTGTATTTGTGACGAACCTGATTACGACGCAGAGTCCTGATATTGCGCAAGGAGTGGATGCGCGGAAGGCAAAAGGGAAGAAAACCGCAGAACAAGGGGCAGGGGATCAAGGGTTGATGTTCGGGTACGCTTGTGACGAAACTCCGGAATTGATGCCGGCACCGATTATGTTTGCACATCGTCTGGGACGGGAATTGACACGGATTCGCAAAAGCGGTGCAGTGAACTGGTTGCGTCCGGATGCGAAGACCCAGGTTTCTGTGCGCTATGTGAATGAAAAACCGACAGAAATTACCAATGTGGTGGTTTCCACCCAGCATGCTGCAAATGTTTCGCATAAAGAGATTGAGCAATTTATTATTGAGGAAGTGGTTCGGAAGGTAATTCCTGCTGAACTGTTGAATCGGAAAACCGAATATCTGGTGAATCCGACCGGACAATTTATCGTGGGTGGTCCTCAGGGGGATATTGGTTTGACCGGACTGAAAATCATTGTGGACACTTATGGGGGCATGGGAAGACATGGGGGAGGTGCATTTTCCGGGAAGGACCCGAGCAAGGTGGATCGCTCCGCTGCTTACATGGGGCGTTATGTGGCAAAAAATATTGTGGCTGCCGGGTTGGCCCAGCGCTGTGAACTGCAGTTTGCTTACGCAATCGGGCATCCGTACCCCGTCAGTGTGCATGTGAATACTTTTGGAACCGGTCAGGTGCCGGAAGACCGCATCGAAAAAGCGGTTCTGGAAGTTTTTGACCTGCGCCCAGCCGGGATCATCAAACAATTGAAATTGTTGCGTCCCATTTATTCCGCAACAACCAATTACGGACATTTCGGAAAAGTGGATGACTTAAAAAGTTTAACCTGGGAAAAAACAGATAAAGTTGCCGCGTTGAAGCGGGCGGTGAAATAAGGAAATAAGGGAAAAAGGAAAAGGAATATGAGTTCAATACAGGATTATAAGGTAAGAGATATTGGCGAAGCAGATTATGGGCGCCGTGAAATTGAAGTGGCAGAGCATGAAATGCCCGGGTTGATGTCGATTCGTGGAAAATACGCCGCCGGGAAACCGTTGCAGGGAGTGCGTGTGATGGGGTCATTGCACATGACGATCCAGACTGCGGTGTTGATTGAGACATTAAAAGACCTGGGTGCGGATGTGCGCTGGGCCAGTTGTAATATTTTTTCCACGCAGGATCATGCCGCTGCAGCGATTGCAGCGTCCGGAGTTCCCGTTTTCGCATGGAAAGGAGAAACCCTGGAAGAATATTGGTGGTGCACCTATAAAGCGATGGAATTCCCGGGCGGTAAAGGCCCACAGTTGATTGTGGACGATGGCGGTGACGCGACTCTCTTGATCCATAAAGGGTATGAGTTGGAAAATGGCAGCAATTGGGTAAATGAACCTTCTTCCAGCAAGGAAGAACAGATCATTAAAGATTTGCTGAAAGATGTGCATAAGAAAAACCCAACCCGCTGGCATGATGTGGTCGCAGAGTGGAAGGGCGTTTCTGAAGAAACCACCACCGGGGTGCATCGTTTATACAAAATGCACCAGGAAGGAAAATTGCTGGTCCCTGCTATTAACGTAAACGACTCCGTAACAAAATCGAAATTCGATAACCTCTATGGATGCCGTGAGTCGCTGGCAGATGGAATCAAGCGTGCGACAGATGTGATGGTCGCTGGAAAAGTGGCGGTGGTTTGTGGATATGGAGATGTCGGAAAAGGTTCTGCTCAATCCCTGCGCGGGTTTGGTGCTCGCGTGATCGTGACAGAAATTGACCCTATTAACGCCTTACAGGCAGCAATGGAAGGGTATGAAGTGACGACGATCGAAGATACTCTCGGACGCGCGGACATTTATGTCACCACAACCGGGAATCGTGACATCATTACGCTTGAACACATGCAGGCGATGAAAGACCAGGCGATCGTTTGTAACATCGGACACTTTGACAACGAAATTCAGGTGGAAAAACTGGTTGATTGTTCGGGCGTGACCCACACCACGATCAAACCTCAGGTGGATAAATACACTTTTGCGTCCGGAAACAGCATTTACTTGCTGGCAGAAGGCCGTTTGGTGAACTTGGGGTGTGCGACCGGTCACCCATCCTTTGTGATGTCCGCTTCTTTCTCGAATCAGACATTGGCGCAATTGGACCTCTGGGAAAATCGCGAAACCTATAAATCAGGTGTTTATGTGCTGTCGAAAAAACTCGAC